>VBCL01000178.1 GCA_005888865.1 Betaproteobacteria bacterium
AACTTCGCGCAGTGTCGCCGCTACCATTTCTACGAGACCTTTTTGCAGCAACTGACGCACCGAAACGTTGACGCTGATCGGTAGCGGGGGAAGCCCCATCCTTTCCCACAGCGCCAGTTGGCGACATGCGGTGCGCAGCACCCATTCGCCTATCGGCACGATGACCCCGGTCTCCTCCGCCAGCGGGATAAACGTGCCAGGACTCGTAAGCCCGCGTTCAGGATGATTCCATCGCAACAGCGCTTCGAGGCCAACAATCGTCCCGGAAGCGAGCTCGACCAGCGGTTGGTAGTGCAGCAGGAATTCGCCGCGTTCGAGCGCTCCATGCAAGCGCGATTGAAGCAGGACCCGCTCGTCGATCGTGCTCGACAGATCGCGCGTGAAGCTCTGGACGTTGTTACCGCCGGTTCGCTTGGCGAGGTACATCGCCGCATCCGCGTTCTTGAGAAGATCGCCGGCATCGACGCCATCTTCGGGATAACGGCTGACGCCGATGCTGCAGGTTATCCGCAACTCGTGTCCAGCCACTGTCATCGGTTCGGCTACCGCAGCCAGAATCCGATTGACGATCGTTGCGATCGCGTCGTCCCCGATGGTCGCCCTGGTCAGCAGGATAACGAACTCGTCGCCGCCCAGGCGGCCGATCGTGTCATCTGCGCGCAGGCATGATTGAAGCCGCGCCGCCACGCCGCGGAGCAATTCGTCACCAGCGGCGTGCCCCAGGCTGTCGTTGATGAACTTGAACTGATCGACGTCGATGAACAGAACGCGGAACGGGCGCGATGCGGGCGACGCTTCAGTAATGGCCTGTGCCAGCCGCTGGCCAAACAGCACCCGGTTTGGCAGGCCCGTCAGCGCGTCGTAGTTGGCCAGCTCGTGCAGCTCCTCCTGTTGTGTCACCGTGGCAGTTACGTCGTGGACGATCACGACGCTGTGGGTCATCGCGCCGGATCCGTCGAGCACGGGCGCGATGAACAAGTCGTTCCAGAACAGGCTCCCGTCCTTGCGATAGTTGCGCAACAGCACTCGGATTTCGCGTCTGGCCTGCAAGCCCTCGCCCACGGAGGCGACGGCCGCGTCGTTGCCGTGCGTGCGCAAGAGCGTCTGAAAATTCTGGCCGAGGATTTCGTCCTGCGTGTAGCCGGTGATTCTGCGGAATGCCGGGTTGGCGTATTCGATCGAGCAATCAGGGTCGCGATGGTTGACGATAAGGACACCGTTCACGCTCGATTCGATCGCGAGGCCACGCAGGCGCAGCGATTGTTCGGCAGCGCGGCGTGCGGTCAGATCGCGTAAGTGGGCGGTGAACACCGGTTCGCCACCGAGCGACGTGACCGTGATCGCCAACTCGACGGGGAACTCGGTACCATCGGCACGCATTGCGATGATTTCGATGCGCCGGCCCAGGACTTTGGCTTGCCCGGTCGCGAGATAGCGCTCCATGCCTCGCTCATGCTGCTCGCGGTAAGCGACTGGAATGATCTTTTCGGCAAGCTTTGCCCCGATGATTTCGGTGCGGCGATAGCCGAAAGTGCGTTCCGCAGCCGGATTGAAATCGAGCACACGGCCGTGCGCATCCATCGCGATGATGCAATCGAGCGCGGAATCCACGACGGCGCGCACACGCGCCTCGCTCTCGCGTGCCTCGGCTGTCATCTTCGCGGCCAACGCTTCGGCGCGCGCCTGCAACTCGGCATTGGCACTGCGCAGTTGGGTAGCCATCCGTGCGTTCTGGTCGCCCAGGCGTGCGTCGAGCACAGAGGCAACCAACGTCATGGTCAGCACGAGAAAACTGCCGCCGCCGACCATGCCCGCGAGCCACGCAGGATCAACACCCAGCGGCGTTGAAATGCAAATACTCCCGGGCATGAATACCGTTGCCGCCATGCCGGTGTAGTGCATCCCGCAGATCGCGGCGCCCATGACCAATGCAGCGGCCAGACGCGGCCTCAAGACGTTCGCGCTGGTCTGTGCGCGCGTGCGAAATGCGATGTGCAGCGCGGCGAAAGACGCCGCCACGGCAATCAGCGCCGATGCCGCGACCAGCGCGACGTCATATTCGATCGGCGGTTGCATCCGTATCGCCGCCATGCCGGTGTAATGCATGGCCACGATACCGCTGCCCATC
>VBCL01000179.1 GCA_005888865.1 Betaproteobacteria bacterium
ATGCGCGCAGCACGCCGCGCGGAGAGCGTTACGCGAGATCCCAGTTCGAGCGCTGTGAACGACGCGACCACTGCGATCAGGTAGGAAAGAGCCACCAACCAGGCGTTGTACGTTACAGTCATGTTCCTCGTTGACTGCTTTGGGACGCCCCCTGCCGCGGATGGCGGGTCGGACGCGGTGATTCCGTTACACCTAACGCGGACCTTAGTCGGTTTGAGTCGAGCGAATTTCGCTCTGCGGAGAGAAGTTGCTAACCGAAATCGCGCGCCTCATGGCCGGTTCGTCCGCCGACAGCCGTAACGTCAAGCAATTGGTGTGCCCGTCACACCCATGACGGATCCTCGGGGCTGCGTGCTACAGGGCCGCGCACATCGCCACAGCGTTGGGACCGTAGCCCTCCGGGATGTAGCCCTTGGCGATCATCTGGCTGCGGATCGTGGGGCTCGTCGTGTAGCGGTGGTTGGTGTCGGCACGATTGTTGTAGAGCCTGTAGACCGGCACAGTGCCCGCCGGGGTAGAAGACGCTGGTCGATTCCTCTTCCAGCACCGAGAACTTCACTTGCGTAGCCGCGCATTCTTCCGGCGAGGCCGAGTAGGCGTGAGAATCGCCGTAGGCCGGGGGAATATAGAACCGGCACACGCGGCTTGCGAAGCCGCTGGGCTGCGCGTACGCGTTGAAGCTCAGTCCGGTCCGCACCCAGCCGCCGAACGTTCCGGCATCGAGCGCGGCGATTTCGGCCGGGATCGCGGTCATGAAATAGTGATCGCGCGCCGCCCAGTAATATTCGATCACCGGCACCGCGGGTGCGTTGTTCACGACGGCTGAGAGCGCGGCTCCGGCGTCGAGCATCCCGGCGCCGCATGTGTAGGTCGTGCAATAGCACTGCAACTGGTCGACGGGCGTGCCCAGGGCATTGTACTGGGGCACGTTGCACGCCGGCACCGGCGTGCCATCGCCGTTATCGCCGCCGGTGGTCGGGAACCCTCGCGTCGTCGCCTGCAATATCTGCCTCACTTGTTGCGGCGTGAGCGCAGGCCGCACCGAAAGCATCAGCGCAGCCGTGCCGGACACCAGAGGCGCGGCGAAGCTCGTGCCGAGCGAGAACTTGAAACTGTCGGTGTAGATGGGGCCGACCGGGGTGGTGATTCCGGAGTCGGACGTCGTCAGAATCGGGTAGAGGCACGGCGAGCCGGCAGTGATGTTGACGCAGTTCCCGCCGGGCGCACTGATCGCGACGTCGAGCCCGAGATTGGAGAAACCGACCTTGGTGCCGGCGTGGCGCAGGCCGGCTACCGCGATCACACCGCTGCAATTCGCCGGCGAACTCACCGCGTGCCCCGCATCGTTGCCGGCGGAGACCACGATGACATCGCCCAGGGCGGTAATCTCGCCGATGGCGTCGGTGTAGGCAGAGTGGCATGCGCCGGGTCCGCCCAAGCTCATGTTGATGACTCGCGCGGGAGTCAGGTTCGGCGGCGCGTCCGGAACCGCGAGGCCGGCCGCCCAGCGCATGCCGGCGATGATGTCGGAGTCGAAGCCGCCGCACTTGCCTAGCACACGCACCGGCAGGACGCGCACGTTCGGACCGACGCCGGCCATGCCGACCCCGTTATTCGTCAGCGCACCGAGGATGCCTGAAACCAGCGTGCCATGCCACGAACTGTTCTCAGGCGTGCACCCGGGAAACGAGCCGGAGGGCCTGGCCTCGGCGGCGGTGACCCAGTCGCCGGGATCGGACGTATCGGCGTCGCGGCCATCGCCATCGTTGGCTTGCAAGGCGTTGCTGATCATGTCGTAGCCGGGCAGCAGCTTACCCCCGGCTGCCACGGCAAGCAGGTCCGGGTGGTCGAAGCGCACGCCGGTGTCGAGGTCGGCGATCACCACGTCGGGGTTCCCAAGCGTGATGCTCCAGGCGGGCTCGATATTGATCGACGAGGCAACCGCGCCGCTCGGCGCTCGCAGGTACCACTGCCCTACGGCAGGGCCGCTGCCGGATACGCCGTTGGCGTAGAGCGGGTCATTAGGCGCGGTTTGGATGTGCCGACGCTCGTCAGGCACGGCGTATTCGACGTCGCTTTCCCGCGCCAACCGCTGCGCGAGCTCGGCCGACGTCACGCCGTTGGCGAGAAGCACCTGCGAGCGCTCGGAGAGCGCCTCGCCATCGGCCATCGTCATGCCCAGCCTGTCACCGAACGTCTTCGCATGTCGGGGCCGTTGCACGCCGCCGGCAATCGCGGCTCTCGGCATCAAGGGCGAGTCGGCTTTGAGCTTGACGATCACTCGCGCCGTGCTGGCGATCGGCGCGTCCGCCTGCGCAAGAATTGGCAGCGGCGCTGAAATCAGTAATGCTGCAAACAGCACAGCGAGACTCACATGAATCTTGTGCATCGATATCCGCTTTTCCCGAAACGGCGGCAAGTGTACGCGAAGGATCACCGTCGCGGCGCCCAATTCAGTGGACCGGTTTGTTTCAAGTCTTTTCAGTTCTACAATCAGCTGCCGAGCGTTCCCGGCCATCGAAGAGGATAGAAGTGCGCGTCCTGTTAGTTGCTTTGGCGTCGACGTTATGGCTCGCCGGCACGGCCGCGCAGTCGCAGCCGATCAGCCGGGAACAGGCCGCGCAGTCGCTCTCCCAAGCCGATGCGCAGGCGCGCCGCGAGGCCGCCGGTCGCCTGGGCGAGGTGGGTACGACGGCTGACGTGCCACTGCTGGTCGAAACGCTGCGCGATCCCGACGCCGACACGCGCGATCAGGCGGAACAGGCGCTATGGCGCATCTGGGCGCGCTCCGGCGACCCGGAAACGGACAGGCTCTACCAGGCCGGCATCGAGCAGATGAATGCGGGCGACCTTCAGCAAAGCATCATCACGTTCACCCGTATCGTCGAGCTCAAGCCCGACTTCGCGGAAGGCTGGAACAAGCGCGCCACGCTGTATTTTCTCGTCGGCGATCTGCGCAAGTCGCTCGCCGACTGCGACGAAGTCATGAAACGGAACCCGTACCACTTCGGCGCGCTCTCCGGCTACGCCCTGATTTACGCGCGTCTCGAGTACTACGATCGCGCGCTCGAGTATTCGCGTCGCGCCCTCGCGGTCAATCCCAACATGACGGGGGTCCGGCAAAACATCGAGCTCCTCGAGCGATTGCTCGAGGAGCGTCGCGCTCGAACGATCTAGTCGCGGCTAGCCTGGAGCCGCGCCCTGGGTTGCGGTGAAGACGGCGTACAGCGATTGGCTGGCGGCCATGAATAGCCGGTTGCGCTTGGGCCCGCCGAAGCAGACGTTGCCGCAGATCTCCGGCAACCGGATGCGCCCGATGAGCTGACCCTGCGGCGTCCACACGGTCACACCGCTGTAACCCACGCTGCGGCCGGCATTGCTCGACACCCAAAGGTTGCCATCGACATCGGCCCGCACGCCATCCGGTCCACACTTCACGCCATCGATCATGAAGCTCGAGAAGACCTTGCCGTTGGAAAGCTTGTTGTCGGAGCTGACATCGAAGACGTACATGTCGCCCTTGCCGCCAGCGATCGTATCGCCAGGGCCCTGGCCGGTGCTGATGACATAGAGCTTCTTGTAGTCGGGCGAGAAGCACAGGCCGTTGGGGTCCGGGACCTGATCCTCTTTCACCACCAGTGTCACCTTGCCCGCCTTATCGACGCGGTAGACGCTCGTGGGCAGCTCGCGCTTGTAGCTGCCGAGATCCGGCGGCTGTCCGATTTTCGGGTTGAGGCGGCCCGCCTTGTTGGCCGGTCCACCGGATGCATCGACCGTGCCTTCATAGAGCTGTGCGCCGTAAGGCGGATCGGTGAACCAGTAGCTGCCGTCGGGATGCGGCACGACGTCGTTGGGCGAATTCAGCCGCTTGCCCTCGTACTGCGAAGCGATGATCGTCACCGACCCGTCGAGCTCGTAGCGCACGACGCGCCGCGTAACGTGTTCGCAGGAGAGCTGGCGTCCCTGGAAATCGAATGTGTTGCCGTTGCTGTTGTTCGACGGCATCCTGAAGACGCTGACATGGCCGTCGTCCTCGATCCAGCGCATCTGTCGATTGTTCGGAATATCGCTCCACACGAGATAGCGACCGACGGCGTTCCAGGCCGGTCCTTCCGACCACAGGGCACCGGTCCACAGACGTTGAATCGGTGCGTTGGGCTGGCGCAGGCCGTCGAACGCCGGCTCGATCGTAAGTACATCCGGATCGGTGAAGTAGGTGGTCGGCGCCCCGTGTGGGCTGAAGTCACGCGGCGGCTGGGTAATCGTTGTCGGCGGGCCGACGGGCACGCTCGACGCGGTCTGTGCGCGCAGCCATTGCGGAGCGAGCACCGCGGTGCCCACCGCGACACCCGCGCCGCGAAGCATCTTGCGGCGCGATATCGAAACGTTCATTTCCTGATCGCGTGCTTCTTGCGTCATGGTCCACCTCCTTAAGCATCATGGAAGAAAAACGGCTGCATTGGCCGTTTGTTTGTATACTACACAGACTGCAGCTACTGCGCCAGCATAGGCCGGTAGCTGTCCCCGGCCTCTGGGCAGAATTGTTTGCTATTCCTCGCCGAGATAGACCGTGCGCACTCGCGCGTCGGCGCGAATCGCGTCGGGCGTACCCTCAGCGATGATCCGGCCGCGATCGAGCACGATCACGCGATCGGCGTGACCGAACACGACGTCCATGTCGTGCTCGGTGAAGAGCATGGCGACGCGATCGCGCCGCGCCAGGTCTCCCGCGAGCTGCATCAGATGGTGGCGCGCGTCGATCGACATGCCCGCCGTCGGCTCGTCCATCAGCAGCAGCTTCGGCGCGTTGGCGAGCGCGAGCGCGAGCTCCACGCGCTTGGCGTCGCCATAAGCCAGCGTCGCGCAGCCCTGATCGGCAAGCGCGGCGACGCCGACCTTGTCGAGCAGCGCGTCGGCCTCGTGGATGTGGAGATCGGTCGCGCGAGCGGTGATGTTACCTTGGCCCCCCGCATGCGCAATCAGCGCCATCTGCACGTTCTCACGCACGGTCATCGACGCGAACGTCGCGGCGACCTGGAAGGTTCGGCCGACGCCGGCACGGGCGATCGCGCGGGGCGGCAAGCGGTCGATGCGTCGCCCGAGCAGCGTCACGCTGCCCGCGTCCGGCGCGAGCTGGCCATTGACGAGATTGAAGCAGGTCGTCTTGCCGGCGCCATTGGGCCCGATCATCGCGACGATCTCACCCGCAGTGACGGCGAAAGAGACATCGCGTAGCGCATCGATGCCGCCGAACGATTTGGCGAGACGGTCCACCGCGAGCACGATCGCGCCCGATCGCGCGTCGTGGTCGGTGCTCATCGTCTGATGCGCGCGAGCAGCCATTGCACGCCGCCACCGATTCCCATCGGAAACGCGAGCACCAGAAGCAGGATCGCCACGCCCAGGTCCGCACGCCAGTACTCGGTGGCCCGCGAGAGGAAATCCTGCAGCCCGACGAACGCCGCTGCGCCGAGCAGCGGGCCGGCGAGCGCATTGAGTCCGCCGAGCAGAACCATGATCAGGGCATCGACCGAACGCGGAATCGCCAGCGTCTCGGGCGAGATGCTGCCTTTGGAGAAGGCGTACAGACCGCCGGCCAGGCCGGCGAACACGCCGGCGATTGCAAACGCCGCCCATTGCGTGGCCCGAACGTCGATGCCGCTCGCTTCGGCGCGTAGTGTCGAGTCGCGCCCGGCGCGCAGCGCGTACCCGAATGGCGTATGCGCGATCCAGACGATCGCGATCAGCACCGCCGCGACGACGCCGAGCGTGAAGTGGAAATACGCCTGACTGTCGGCGAGCCACGCCGGAGGCCAGGCGCCGATCAATCCGTTCGAGCCCCCGGTGAAGCTGTCCCACTGGAACACGATCGACCACACGATCTGCGCGAAGGCGAGGGTCAGCATCGCGAGGTAGACGCCTGAAAGCCGCACGCAGAACCAGCCGAAGACGAGCGCTCCCGCGAGCGCCGCGACCGGTGCGAGCGCGACGCTTGCTTCCATCCGCACGCCGTGCCTGACCGCCAGCACGGCAGCGTAGGCGCCAAGTCCGAAATACGCCGCGTGCCCGAAAGATGCGAGGCCGCCTAGACCCAGCATGAATTGCAGGCTGGCCGCGAATAACGCGAATATCAGGACGTCGATCGCAAGTACGAGATCGTACGCGTCACCGATCCACGGCAGGAGCGCAGCGATTGCGATGGCGGTGAGTGCGGCGATCAGGCTACGGCGACCCGGTGGCCTCACCAGCGCACGGTGCTCCGTCACGGTGGTTGTCGGCGACGCGGACGCGGCGCTGCCAAGCAACCCGTAGGGCTTGACCGCGAGGACGATCGCCATCACCACGAACTCGGCAACCAGTGTGAGTTTCGGGAAGGCGACGACGATGCCACCCAGTTCGACTTGACCCAGGCCGATGCAAACCGACTTGATGAGGCCGATCAGGAGCGCGGCGATGAAGGCGCCCGGAATCGAGCCGAGGCCGCCGACGACCGTGACGACGAACGCTTCGGCGATGATCGACAGGTCCATTCCGAGATTGGCCGACTCGCGTGGCAACTGCAGCGCGCCGGCAAGCCCTGCGAGCAGCGCGCCGAGGAAGAAAACGCTGGTGAACAGCCACCTGGTGAACAGCCACGCCTGATTGACGCCTAGCGCCTGCACCATCACCCGATTCTCGGTCGCAGCACGAACCAGCGTGCCCCAGCGCGTGCGCCTGGTGAGCCACCACAGCGCGAACAGGACCACCGGTCCGATCCCGATCAGCAGCGCGTCATACTGCGGCAGGACCTGGCCGGCGATGTCGATCGCGCCCTTGAAGCCCGAAGCGCGAGGTCCCAGCAGATCCGCGGCGCCCCACAGCGCAAGCGTGAGGTCCTCGACGATGAGCACGACCCCGAAGGTCGCGATCAATTGCAGCAATTCCGGCGCGTGGTAGATGCGACGCAGGAGCAGGATCTCGATCAGCGCGCCGATCGCGCCAACCGCGAGCGCTGCGGCGAGCACCGCAAGCCAATAGGCAGGTAGGGTCGTCCCGAAACGGCCGATCGTGCTGTATGCGATGTAGGCGCCCAGCATGTAGAGCGAGCCGTGCGCGAAGTTGACGATGCGCGTGACGCCGAAGATGAGCGACAGCCCCGCCGCGACGAGGAACAGCGCCGACGCGCCGGCAAGACCGTTGATGAGCTGGATAAGGACGGCGGAGAGGCTCACGAGGACGCTCGCAATCGTAGGGCCGAATTCATTCGGCCACGGCGCGCCGCGTGACGTTGCGTGCGAATAAATTCGCACCTACGAGCGCTAGTCCGGCGGTCGATGCGCGCGCACCCAGTCGTCCGAGGGCAGATAGTCGGCGCCGTTGGCATACTTCCAGTCGACCATCACGCCCTTGCCATCCTTGACGGCGAGTCGCCCCACATAAGCACCCATCGTCGACTGATGGTCGAGCGCTCGATACGTCACCTTGCCGAAGGGGGTGTCGACGACCAGCCCTTTCATGGCCACGACGAGCTTTTCGGCATCGGTCGATTTCGCCTTGCGCATCGCAGCGGCGACGCTCATCACGGCGCTGTAGCCGACGACCGAGCCCTGCCGCGGGTAGTCCTTGAACTTTGCCTGATAGGCTTGGAGGAAGCGCTTGTGCTCGGGCGTGGCGATGTCCGACCAGGGATAGCCGGTGACGTACCAGCCCACCGGCGCCTCATCCTTCAGGGGATCGAGATATTCCGGCTCGCCGCCGAGCAGATTGACCACGGGCCGATCGCGGAACAGCCCGCGCAACTCGCCTTCGCGTACGAACTTGGCGAGGTCCGCCGCGAACAGCGACGAGAAGATGGCGTCGGGCTTTGTCTCGAGCAGCGCCTGCACGACCGGTCCGGCGTCGATCTTGCCGAGTGGAACCGCGATCTCGACGAACTCGATCGCCGATGACTGGCGCGCGATCATCAACTGCTTGAACGCGGCCGTCGCCGCCGTCCCGTATTCGTAATTCGGATACACGATCGCCCAGCGTCTCTTGTTCAGGCGCACCGCATCGGGGACGAGCATCGCGGTCTGCATATATGTCGACGGTCGCAGGCGGAACGTGTACTTGTTGCCGCTTTCCCAGACGATCTTGTCGGTCAGCGGCTCGGCGGCGAGAAAGAAGGCCCGCCGCTGCCGCGCGAAATCGGCCACGGCAAGCCCGACGGCGGAAGAGAATGTCCCCATCAGCGCATCGACTTTCTCCCTCGCCAAG
>VBCL01000197.1 GCA_005888865.1 Betaproteobacteria bacterium
AACCTTTTCGCGCCCCGTGATCACCAGATCCTCGCCATCGCGCTCGACGTCGACAGGCAGCTCTGCGGCGCTCGAGCCGTCGCGGAACCGCCCCTGAAACCGGAGCGCCTCCGAGGTCATAGCGAAACGTCGACGTCGAAAAGGTCGCTCACTTCGGAGCCCGTCGCGCTCGCTCGATCGGCGGGCGACGCCGCGAACGTTTCGAGCGGCTGGTGCGCGATCAGAACCAGGCGCTGCGCGCGGTAGCGCGCCATGCGCAACGTCGCCCACGGCGTGGCGAGCCCGACGCTGACGATGATCGCGACGATATTGCTGAAGTAGAGCCAGAACAGATCACGCGCGCGCAGTGTCGAGGCGAGCTGCAGCGATCCGACGCGAGCGCCATTCAAGGTCAGGTTACCAACGCGCGCGCGGAGGTAGGAGAACGCGAGCAGGTATACGGCGTACATCAGTGCGATGGGCACGTAGGCGACGGCGCGGCTGGGCTCGGTTTTCGCGCCGAGGACCGAGGCCATCAAGCCGAGCAGAATCCCGCCGACGATCGCCGCGATCGTCGCGCCGAGCACGATCAGGCCGGCGAGGATATACGCCGCATAGAAATCGCCGCCATGGAGCGCCTCGACGAACCCGGTTGCGCCAAAGCGGTGGTGGCCGACGACGAAGCGCGCCCGGCGCAGACGGTAGTACGGGTAGGCGAGCCCGATGCTGACGATCGAGAGCAATCCGAAACCGAGGAAGACCTTCGCGGCTTCACCCATCCGACCGGTAAAGCCGAAGCGAACGTTGCGATAGGCCGAGTTCTGCGCGTTGAACCGGTTGGCGGCGACGACGATCCAAGGGGTCAGGACGAGCAGAAGCACGACAAACGTCCACTGGACCGCGGGAACGAAATGCCCGGTCGCGGCGAAGCTTCCGAACAGCAGCACCGCGATCGCCCGCCCTTTGAGGATGGCGAGCGGCCGGGCACGGTACTCGAACGCGGAGCCGGCGACGTGGGTGTGCGCGTAGAGATAGCGCCTCTTGCGCACCTTGCCCCACGCCGAGTAGACGCCGAGCGTCAGGATCGAAAGGCAAAGGCTGACGATCCAGATGCGAAAGTAGTCGCCCGTCCGGCCGGTGAACTGGAACGGGCAGACAGGCGCGTCAACGGCCAACGTGTCCATGCGCCGGCGCCCCCCATCGCGCCGCGCATGCATTGTAACTGGCGCGCACCGTGACGCCTGGTGCAACTGCTGTATCCTACGGACGAGCCCTCGGGAACAACATGAAAACGACCCCAGGTACCCGCCGTCGGTGCGCACCGGCGCTGCTGATCCTCTTTCTCGCGGCATGCGGCCCATCGGGCGAACGGCCGCTGCAAGGTTACATCGAGGGCGAATACATGCGCGTCGGCGCGCCCTTCGCGGGGACCCTTCAGCAGCTTTCGGTGCAACGCGGCGATCCGGTTGCCAGCAACGCGCCGCTGTTTACGCTCGAGCGCGAAAACGAGCTCGCCGCGCGCAAGCAGGCGGAGGGACAGCTCCAGAGCGCGCTCGCGCGTCTCGAGAACCTGAAAACCGGCAAGCGCGCACCGGAGGTCCAGAGCGTCGAAGAACAGTTGCGCCAGGCGATGGTGGCCCGCGAGCTCTCCGCGGCCAACTTCAAGCGTCAGGAATCGTTGTTCAAGTCGGGTTTTATCAGCAGCGCCGCGCTCGATGACGTGCGCACGAGAATGAAGAGCGACGACGCCCTCGTGGAGCAACTCAAGGCGGCGGTGGCGACTGCGAAGCTCCCGGGAGGACGTCCCGACGAGATCCGCGCCGCGCAAGCCGACGCCGACGCCGCGCGCCAGGCGCTGGCGCAGGCCGACTGGCGCCTCGGCCAGCGCGCGATCGTGGCGCCGCTGGCGGGGCGCGTCAACGATACGTACTTCGTCGTCGGCGATTTCGTGCCTGCGGGAAGCCCCGTCGTGAGCCTCCTCCCGGCGGCCAACGTCAAGGTTCGCTTCTACGTTCCGGAGCCGATGCTGGGGCGACTCCGGCCCGGACAGACGGTGAGCTTCACCTGCGACAGCTGCGGCGCCCCGATGAGCGCGACGGTTTCGTTCATCGCCGACCGCGCCGAATTCACCCCACCGGTGCTGTATTCCAAGGAGAACCGGGCCAAGCTCGTGTTCCTGGTCGAGGCGAGGCCCGCGGCCGAAGTCGCGGCGAAGCTCAACCCCGGACAGCCAGTCGACGTGACGATGCCGCCCGCGCAAAAATGAGCGCCGCAGGGCCGCCCCAAGGCGCGAATTGCTCCCCCGCTTTTGGGGGCAGCGCAGCGGCCGAATTGGCCGATGAGGCCGCAAGCGTGGGGGCCCACCAGTGAGCGATGCCCATGCCGACGACGTCGTCATCGACGTGCGCGGCATCAACAAGCACTTCGGCGAGAACCATGCCGTGAAGGATCTCGCGCTCACCGTGCGGCGCGGCGAGATCTTCGGTTTTCTGGGACCCAACGGCAGTGGCAAGACGACCTCGATCCGGATGATCTGCGGGTTGCTCACGCCCGACAGCGGGGAGGGCACTTGCCTCGGCTACGACGTGCTGCGCGAGACGAAACAAATCAAGCGGCACGTCGGCTACATGACCCAGGCTTTCTCGTTCTGGGTCGACCTCACCATCCGCGAGAACCTTCGCTTCATCGCCCGCATGTACGGCATGCAGGACGGCCACGAGCGCGTCGAGCGCGAGCTCGAACAGCTCGGTCTCAAGGATCGCGCGGACCAGCTCGCCGGAACCTTGTCGGGAGGCTGGAAGCAGCGGCTCGCGCTCGCTGCGTGTCTGCTGCACGATCCGCAGCTCTTGCTCCTCGACGAGCCGACGGCGGGCGTGGACCCCAAGGCGCGGCGCGATTTCTGGGACGAGTTGCACACGCTGGCCGCGCGCGGCATCACCGTTCTCGTGAGCACGCATTACATGGACGAGGCCGAGCGCTGTCACAAGCTCGGCTACATCCTCAACGGCGAGCTCCTGGCGCAGGGTACCGCGCACGAGGTGATCGCCAGCCAATCGCTTTTCGCCTGGTCGGTCACCGGCGAGGATCTTCCCGCGCTCGCGGTGCGGCTGAAAGAGCTGCCGGAAGTCGAACAAGTCGCCGCGTTCGGTAGCGTGCTGCACGTGACCGGCACGGATCACGATCGTTTGAAGAATGCGCTCGAGCCGCTGATGGCCGAGGACCGCCGGGAATGGCGCGAGGTCGAGCCGGGACTGGAGGACGTCTTCATCCATCTCATGCGCGGCGCCAGTGAAGCGAAGAGCGCAGGAAAGCGCAAATGAGCGTGGGGGTCCATCAGTGAGCGACTGGTTCTCGATCTCGCGCTGGCTCGGCATCGTGGGCAAGGAGTTCATCCAGCTCAAACGCGACCGGCTGACCTTCGGCATGATCGTCGGCATTCCGATCATCCAGCTCATCCTGTTCGGCTTCGCCATCAACTCGGATCCCAAGCATCTGCCGACTGCCGCGCTCATCGCCGACCACAGTGAGTTTTCGCGTGACATTCTCGCGGCCCTCAAGAACACCGATTATTTCGCATTCATCGGCGAGGCACGTGACGAGGCGGATGCGGACCGCATGCTCGCGACCGGCGAGGCGCAGTTCGTGGTGACCATTCCTCCTGATTTTTCGAAGCGCCTGGTGCGCGGAGAACGTCCTGCGCTGCTGGTCGAAGCCGACGCGACCGATCCAGTCGCGACCGGCAACGCGATCGCCGCGGTAAACCAACTCGCCAACACGGCCCTCACGCGCGATCTCAACGGGCCGCTGGCGTCTCTGGCTCCGGCGCCAGCGTCGTCGCCGCTCTTCGCCGCACCCGGCGCCTTCGAGGTGCGCATCCATGCGCGCTACAACCCGGAGCAGGTCACGCAATACAACATCGTGCCGGGGCTCCTGGGAGTGATCCTGACGATGACGATGGTCATGATGACCGGGCTCGCGATCACGCGCGAGCGCGAACGCGGCACGATGGAGAATCTGCTCGCCACCCCGGCCACCGCGCTCGAGGTCATGACCGGAAAGATCGTTCCGTATATCGTCATCGGGCTCTTGCAGGTGAGCATCGTCCTGACGCTGGCGCAATTGCTCTTCAACGTTCCGATGCTGGGCAGCTACAGCGTCCTCTATCTCTCCGTGCTGCTGTTCATCGCCGCCAACCTGATGCTGGGGCTGACCATATCGTCGGTCGCGCAGAATCAGCTGCAGGCGATGCAGATGACGTTCTTCTTCTTCCTGCCCTCGATCCTGCTCTCGGGATTCATGTTCCCGTTTCGCGGAATGCCGAACTGGGCGCAGTACATCGGTCAGGCGCTGCCGCTGACGCACTTCCTGCGCATCGTCCGCGGCGTGCTGCTCAAGGGCAACGGCTGGAGCGAAATCGTGCCCGAGGCCTGGCCGATCGCGCTCTTCATGCTGGTCGTGATCCTGATCGGGCTGCGCTTCTTCCGTTCCACCCTTGATTAGAAGAGGCGGCTTTTTGACAGCGCTTCAAGCCGCGATCGCGAACACGACGATCACGAGCGCCAACCCGAGCAGCACGCCCGGCCGGCGGTCGCGAGGCCCTGTTGCAAACGGGGGCCGCGCGGAGTCACAATGTTCGAGCGTTTTCCGGACGAGGAGGGGCCCCGAATGAAAATCGCATTCAATCTGAACGGCAGGCCGGCGTCGATCTCGACCGACGACCGGGAGATGCCGCTGCTCTACGCGCTGCGCGACGACCTCGGGCTGCACGGGCCACGCTTTGGCTGTGGCCTGGGTCAGTGCGGGGCCTGCACCGTCCATCTCGATGGGAAAGCGGTGCGCTCATGCCAGGTGCCGGTGTCCGCGGTGGCGGGCAAGAAGGTGGTCACGCTCGAAGGCCTGGGGACGCCCGCGAAGCCGCATCCGCTTCAGCAGGCGTTCATCGACGAGCAGG
>VBCL01000198.1:0-1015 GCA_005888865.1 Betaproteobacteria bacterium
AGCCCAGGTAGAGGTCGAGGATATCGGACGGCGAAGGTTTGAGCACGACCTGGTACTGGTAATAATGCTGCATCCGGTTCGGATTCTCGCCGTAGCGGCCGTCCTTCGGTCGCCGCGAAGGCTGCACGTACGCCGCGCGCCACGGTTCGGGACCGAGCGCGCGCAGGAACGTCGCGGTATGCGAGGTACCGGCACCGACCTCCATGTCATACGGTTGCAGCAGGGCGCAGCCTCTCGCGCCCCAGTAGTCCTGGAGGTTGAGTATGACCTGCTGGAACGTGAGCATCGGGGTGGCGTCGTGGCGAGCGAGCCCGATCTTACTGGATGACCGGCGCGCCACGCCACCTCGTGGTGCCTTGGCCAGCGGCCCGTCCCCGAAGCGACATACGCAGGATCGTGGTCCAGAGAGCCCGCTGCGAGCGCCCGGCGCGGAAGGTCCATCACCTAAGTCTCGGTCGAGCGTCGCCTTGCGCTCGCGACACATCCGCCGAGAAAGTGCGTTCCCGACACGTACGAACGGCGTCGCGCCGCTGCGGCCGGCGATCGCGCCTTCGAGCACGCCGCGCGTGAACCACGGCAGCCGCGCGAGCTCGGCGCCGCGATGATCGATGATCGAGGTGATACCAGTGTTGGTCGCGCGAAGCATCGGGCGCGAGGTCTCGACGGCGCGCATGGCGGCGATCTGCTCGTGCTGCTCGGCCGCCAGCGATCGCCCGTACCACGCATCATTGGTGACGTTGACGAGTAGCGTCGCCTCTGGGAGCTCCCGAGCGAGCTCGTTGCCGAACGCGTCCTCGTAGCAGATATTGACGGCGACGCGCTGATCCGCGATCTCGAGCGGTGTCTGATCGTCAGATCCCGGCGTCTGGTCGGCCAGCGGGATGTGCAGCACCCGATGGATGAACCAGCCAACGAGTGGCTTGGCGGGAATCGCCTCCCCGAACGGCACCAGATGCCGCTTGCGATACGTCTGCGTTGGCGAGGTACCGATGCTGACGACGCTGTTGAAGTACCG
>VBCL01000198.1:1166-8218 GCA_005888865.1 Betaproteobacteria bacterium
GTTTGGGCGACGAGATCGGCGTAAAGGGCGAGCGTCTGGTCGCGATAGTTCGGATCGAACTTGAGCTCCTGTTCGACGTTGCCCTGCACCAGGCTGACGGCGAGGGGGTCGCCTGCGGGGCGGCTCCACTCGACCGAGCGTAACGCCGCGCCGCCGATCCACAGGACCGCGAACACTGTAGCGGCCAGTGCCGCGACGGCCGGTTGGCGCGCGCGTAACGCGCTCCACGCGTGAGCCAGCAGCGCGGCAGAGAGAGCGATCACGAAACTGACGAGAAACACACCACCGAGCGGCGCGTAACCCGCGAGCGGCGCCTGTGTTTGCGCATAGCCGACCGAGAGCCAGGGGAAGCCGGAGAAAAACGAGCTCCTCAGCCATTCGGCGAGCATCCAGCACGCCGCGGCGGCGGCCAGGCGCCCCCCGGAGCCCTTGCGCGTGAGGCGCGCCACGAGCCATCCCGAGGCTGCGAGGAAGAACGAGTAATAGCTGCAGAAGAAAGCGGTGGCGAGAAAAGCGAGCACGCCCTCCATGCCCCCGAATTTCGCCAAGGCGACATAGACCCAGGAGGCGCCTGCGCCGAAGAGGCCCGCCCCGAACGCGAATCCGATCCCCGCGGCGGCGCGCGGTGTCGCGGCCCCTCGCCAGAGCGCAAACAGCGCCGCGAGGGTCAACACCGGAAGCGCCGAGTAGCCGAATGGCGCGAAGCTGGCAACGGTCGCGACGCCGAGCAGGAGCGACGCGGCAAGCGCGACCGCGGGCCCCATCAAAGCCCGTCCGCGGCTATCTCTGTCTGGGGCTCGGGTGCCAGCCGCTCGACTTCCAGCGTGTAGAGGCGACGGCTGTCGGCACGCACGACTTTGAATCGGAAATTGGCAATGGTCGTCGTCTCCGCGCGCTTAGGCAGGCGCCCGAATGCCTGCACGACCAGGCCGCCAATAGTCTGGAATTCCTCGTCGCTGAAGCTCCCGCCCAGCGTCGAATTGAAATCGGCGATCTCGGTTTGCGCCTTGACGCGATAGCGCCCCCCGCCTTCCGGAATGATGTTGTCTTCGGCCTCGTCGAAGTCGTACTCGTCCTCGATGTCGCCGACAATCTGCTCGAGCACGTCCTCGATCGTTACCAGGCCGGACACGCCGCCGTATTCATCGACGACGATGGCGATGTGATTGCGATTGGCGCGGAACTCGCGCAGGAGCACATTGAGTCGCTTGGATTCGGGCACGAACACGGCCGGGCGCAGCGTGTCGCGCACGTTGAACGACTCGGGATTGGCGTAATAGTTGAGCAGCTCCTTGGCGAGCAGAATACCGACGACGTCGTCCTTGTTCTCGCCGACCACCGGAAAGCGCGAGTGGCGCGTCTCCATCACGAAGGGAATGAACTGTGCCGGGTCGTCATCGATCGACACGACGTCCATCTGCGCCCGCGGGATCATGATGTCGCGCACGGTCATCTCCGAGACCTGCAGCGCACCTTCGATAATCGACAGCGCGTCGGCGTCGAGGAGCTTGCGCTCGAACGCGCCGTGCAGCAGGGCGAGCAGCTCGTCGCGGTCTTCCGGTTCCCGGATCAGGAACGCGGAAAGCCGCTCGAGGAGCGTTGGGCGCGGGCTGCCCTCGGGGTCGGCGGGTTCGCTCATCGGGCGGCGCGACGCCCGCGGCCAGCGGCCGCGGTGGCGGGGCCATACGGATCAGGGAAGCCCAGGCGCGCCAGCAGCGCCGTCTCGTGTGCTTCCATCCGCGCGGCTTCGGCGGGGTCTTCGTGGTCGGCGCCCTGCAGATGGAGCATTCCGTGCACAACGAGATGCGCGCAGTGCGCCGCCAGCGGTATCCCCTGCGCCGCGGCCTCGCGACGCAATACCGGGGCGCACATTACGATGTCGCCTCCGCACATGCCAGGTTCGTCATCGTACACGAACGAGAGCACGTTGGTCGCGCGGTCGCGCGAGCGGTATCGTCGGTTGAGCGTGCGCGCCTCGTCTTCGTCGACGAAGCGCAGCGTGATCCTGGCGTGCGTCGCAGCCGGTTCCAGCGCGGCGCGCACCCATCGACGAAGCAAGTCGCGTGCCGGCAGATCGTCGCCGGCGGCGGCGTACTGGACAATGAGCGAGAATCGCGCTCGTTTGCCGCTCATCGCTCGCGCCGGCGCGAGGGCGTCGGAGCGTCGATGCGCTCGCTGTGCGTGTGTTTCTCGTAGGCGCTGATGATCCTCTGCACCAGCGGGTGGCGCACCACGTCAGCGCTCGTGAAGTCGGTGAACGCGATTCCGCGCACGTCCGCGAGGATGCGCCGCGCCTCGATCAGGCCGCTCCTCTGGCCGCGCGCGAGGTCGATCTGCGTGACGTCGCCGGTGATGACCGCCTTGGTACCGAAGCCGATCCGCGTCAGAAACATCTTCATCTGCTCGGGCGTGGTGTTCTGCGCCTCGTCGAGGATGATGAACGAATGGTTGAGCGTGCGGCCGCGCATGTAGGCGAGCGGCGCGATCTCGATGGTGTTGCGCTCGAAGAGCTTCGCGGTCTTGTCGAAACCCATCAGGTCGTACAGCGCGTCGTAGAGCGGGCGCAGGTACGGATCGACCTTCTGCGCGAAGTCCCCGGGAAGGAATCCCAGCCGCTCGCCCGCCTCCACCGCCGGACGCACGAGCACGATGCGCTTGACCGCGTCGCGCTCCAGGGCGTCGACGGCGCAGGCCACGGCGAGATAGGTCTTGCCGGTGCCGGCGGGCCCGATGCCGAAGGTGATGTCGTGATCCTGGATGTGCGTCAGATACGCGATCTGATTCGGCGTGCGCCCGTGCAGGTCCGCGCGCCGCGTGCGCAGCACGGGCGATTCGCGCTCGGCGCCCTCCACCGGGGGTGCTACGCCCGCGCTCGCGCCGGAGAGCTCGATCAAGCCGAGTTGGATGTCATCGACGGTGAGCGGCTCCTTCGCGTCCGTGTAGAAGCGCTCGAGCGCGGCCGCGGCGCGCTTGACCTGGCCTCCTGCGCCGCGCAAGGTGAATGCCGCGCCGCGGCGGGCGATCGTCACGTCGAGCGCCGCCTCTATCTGGCGCAGGTTGGCGTCGAGTGCGCCACAGAGGTTCGCCAGCGCGCGATTGTCGAGCGGTGAGAGCTCCAGATCAACCGTATCTCGTCTCACGAAGGATGAACCTATACGCCGGGCCGCTGCAGCGGAGCCTTCAGCGCTTCCTCGAGCGTGTTCTCGCATTCTGCTAGGTGGGCTCGGGCTTCCTTCGATAGCGAGGGCTTGCTCTTCGCGGCCTTGATGAGCCCGAGCAGCTGCTTCGCGTTCTCGCGTTGGAGTGCACGCGCGTCTGCCTGGACCGTCTGCGAAGGACGCAGCAGGGTCCCCGCGACGCGCCGCAAGTGCTCGCGCTGGAGGTTGCGGCGGAACACCGGAATGTCGCGCCCGGTCCTGAGCTCGCTCCAGATCGCGTTCTGCAGCGTGTCGTAGAGCTCGGAGAGCTGGAAGCCCTGTTCGGGCCGCGCCTGGCGATAGGCGCCTTCCGCGATGCGCGTCGCCACGCCGTCGCTCATGAGCTGGTCTAGCACGGCGCGTTGCACCGAGAGCATGCGGTTGGTGAGCGAGATGTCGGGGTTGATCGCGCTTGCCCCGGCATCCTCGCGGAACCGGTCGAACTGATCGATGGTGAGGCGGCGCACGAAGTCCGGGCGCAGGCGGAAGCTGTCGACCGACAGAAGGCCCTCGGCGATCTGCCTCAAGGCTTCGCGCTGCCGCCCGGCGGGAATCGGCGTGAATGGCTCACGACCGCTGCCCGCGTGGTCGCGCACGTACACGACACCACCGACGTACTTGGAGGAAACGGCGGTGGCGTTGCCGACCTGGGCCAGACCGGACAGGAAATTGCGGCGGAGCATGTCATAGGTCTCGCCCGGTTTGAGCTGGCGCGTCTGCAGGCGGTCCCAGAGCTCGCGCGAGAGTTTCAGGCGCCGCGCGGCGTACTCGAGCGGGTCGCTGCCCAGATCGCGGCGGTTGACCTGCGGATCCATGCCCTCGGCCTGCCCGCCGAACCCGGCGTCGATGTCGTTACCGAAGGCGAGCTGCGGTTCGGTGCTCCGCGCGGCAATCTGCGCCAGCTCCTCTTTCTCGTGCTCCGGCGCGATCGGCTTGTACGCGTACTCGATCGCCCAGTAGTCGTACGGGCCGATGGCGTGCATGACGTAATCGCCCTGCGGTTCGTCTTGAAGCGCGAGATTAATGGCGTTGTAGTCCATGACCGACCCGCCAATCCCGTTGGCTTGGGTGAACGCCGGGTCCGAGAGCTGCTTCTGGGTGTAGATGGTCGACGCGCGGAAGTTATGCTGAAGCCCGAGCGTGTGACCGACCTCGTGGGTGACGACGTCCTTGAGTGTGGCCTTGATGTATTCCTGTGCCTCGGGACTGTCCGGCTCGATCTCACCGCGAGCGACCAGCAGGTCCACCGCGAAGGCAAGCTCGTCGAAGGCCGCGTCGCCGTAGGCGCAGTAGCCGTCGCCCCAGGCAGGCGCACGCCGTGGCGGTAGCTGCTCCGAGGCCTGGCGGCGGGTCAGGCGCGTCCAGCCGTCTTCGATCTCGATGTCCGCATCCAGGATCTCGCCCGTGCGCGGGTCGGACCGGCTCGGCCCGATCGCGAGCGCGCCTACTTCGTCGCGCACCACCCAGTGAACCGACGCGTGACGCGCGTCGGCAGTGCTGAACTCCGCATTGTCGGGTTGCACCTCGACCCGGATCGCGTCCTTGAAGCCGATTTTCTCGAATGCCTTGTTCCATTCGAGGATGCCCGCTTTAACGGTGTCGCGGTATTTTTCGGGGATATTGCGGTCGAGCCAGTACACGATCGGCTGCTTCGGCTCGGACAGCGCCGCATCGGCGTCCTTCTTCTCGAGGCGCCAGCGTTTGACGTAGTAGACCTCGGGGAATGGCGCGACGTCATTCGAGAAATCGAAGCGCGACGTGACGAAATGGCCGAGACGATCGTCGGCCACGCGTGGGTGCATCGGCTCCGGAAGCGTGGTGAGGCTGTAGTAATAGCCGAGGAAAAGGCTCCGAGCATCCTCGAGATGACCGGGAGGCCGCACGTAAGGCGCGGACGGGTTGGGAGTGAGCGGCGGCGGTGCGATCCTCGGAACCGAATAATGCGCGGAAACCGCGAAGCCGGTCAGCTCCGCGGTGTTGTGGGTAGCGGTCACGTTCGAGTTTCGGGAATCGAACGAATAGGCCATGCGATACGCAGCATCGAGCGCGGTCGCGCCGCCGGGTATGTCGGTGAGCAGCAGCGCGTTGGCATCGATCAGAACCGATTTTCGTTCCGGATGCGGCAGGCTCGCCACCTGGACCGAGGAGAGCAGGCTGTCGCTCGTCGATTCGCGCACGGCGCGAGCGAGCGGGGTCCCTTCGCTGGCGAAGAATTGCGTGTTCTTGGCGAGCATCTGCACCAGGTTGCCGACGCGATGAAATTCGATGATGTACGAGCGCAACATCGGGCTTACGAACGGCTCGCGCTCGCCGATGCCGTTAGTGCGGTTGATCTGGAGGAACAGCGGATGATCGAACTGTTCAGGCTGGATCTCCAGCCAGATCTTGTCCTCCTTGGTGTAGAGGTTCTTGGCATCCTTGACCACATCGGCGAAGGGTTTCTGCTGTCCGGCCGCAGCGGCCGCCGCCGCAGCCGCCGCTGCCGCTACCGCGGTCGCATTGTTCGCTGGCCGTGTCGATGCAGGGCCGGCGGGCGCAGGGGAGGCACCCGGGTCGGTGTGCGCCGAGTTACCTGTGGCGGCGCTGGCGGCGGCGGTCGCGGCGACTGCGGCCGCGGCCACGGTCGCCGAATCGGGTGCAGGAACCGTCGCGCAACCGAAGGTCAGCGCCGACAGCGCGGTCGGAATGACAAGTGCCTTGGGAAAGCGGAAACCTTGGAAAGCTGACATCGCGTAGGACCTCTTCAAGAGCATCAAAAAAGCGGCGAGCCATCCCCAGGCGCTGCCGCGACACACAAAGACCACTCAATGCGCCACGAGTTCGCCGCGCAGCGAATGAGATTGCGCGGCCGTGATCCGCACGTCGGCGTAACGGCCGATCAGGCCGGCATCGCCGGAGAAGTTCACCACCCGGTTGTTTTCGGTTCGGGCCGCGAGCTCATCGGTGCTCCGGACGGCACGGCCCGTGACCAGCACTCGTTCGACGTTGCCGAGCATCCGCGCGCTTGCGGCGCGGTAGCCGGCGTCGATCGCGTCCTGCAACCGGGCAAGCCGGGCTTGCGCGGTGGGCGGCGGCACCGGATCGGGAAAATCTGCAGCGGGCGTGCCGGGCCGTGGGCTGTACAGGAAACTGAAGCTGCCGTCGAAGCCGACCTCGTCGACGAGCTGCATCGTCTGGGCAAAATCGGCATCGGTCTCGCCTGGAAAGGCGACGATGAAGTCCGAAGACAGCGACAACTGCGGGCGGATCGCCCGCAACCTCCGGACGATCGACTTGTATTCGAGCACAGTGTAGCCGCGCTTCATCGCGGCAAGCACCCGGTCGGAGCCCGATTGCACGGGCAGGTGGAGCTGCGAAACGAGCTTCGGAATTCTGCCGTAGGCATCGATCAGCCGCCGTGTCATCTCCTTCGGGTGCGAGGTCGTGAAACGGATGCGTTCCAGTCCCGGAATCTCGGCCAGATACTCGAGCAGCGTCGCGAAGTCGGCGATCTCGCTGTCCATTGAAGACGCCTCGCCCATCCTGCCGCGGTAGGCGTTCACGTTCTGCCCGAGGAGGGTGATCTCCTTCACGCCTTGGTCGGCCAGGTCGGCAACCTCGGTCAGTACGTCCTCGAAGCGTCGCGACACTTCCTCGCCGCGGGTGTAGGGCACCACGCAGAACGTGCAGTACTTGCTGCAGCCTTCCATGATCGACACGAACGCGCTGGCGGCTTCGACACGCGGTGGCGGGAGATGGTCGAATTTCTCGACTTCGGGGAAGCTGATGTCGACCTGCGGCCTTCCGGTGGCGCGGCGCCGCCCGATCAGCTCCGGCAGCCGATGCAGCGTCTGCGGGCCGAACACGACGTCGACG
>VBCL01000198.1:8364-14538 GCA_005888865.1 Betaproteobacteria bacterium
ACCGAGCAGGTGTTGAACAGGATGACGTCCGCCTCCTCCGGTCGCTCGGTCAGCTCGAACCCCTCGGCGTCACGCAGCACGTCGGCCATCTTGTCCGAGTCGTACTCGTTCATCTGGCAACCGAAGGTGCGGATGTACAGCCTGGGATTCACGTGGGCGGTGCGGAGGGAGACAGGTCCTTGAAGGGGCAGCGATTATAGCAGCTTCCAAGGGCTCGCGTTGCCCGGCCCCGTGCCCGCTATAATCGGCATTGCAGGTGTCCGCCGCGCGTCCAGCGCGTCGGGTGAAACGGGAAGCCGGTCCAGCGGCGGAGCGAAGCTCCGCGGTCAATGCCGGCGCTGCCCCCGCAACGGTAGGTCGACTTTAGGGCTGTTGATCCGCGCCACTGCTCGCCACTAGGGCGAGTGGGAAGGCAAACGGGCCCTCATTTTCCGTCGACGAGCCCGGAGACCGGCCTGCGTCCGGCGCGGCGTCGCATTATCCGCCCGCCGGAAGCCAGGCGTACCGCGGGTGGCGGGTCCAGGGATCGGATTCGACCTTTCAAAGTCGACTCGCGCGATGCGGGTCCGTTCATGAAAAGTCGAGTCTGACCCTACTTTTCCTCCGCGTTGCATCGATCCACCCGCCGTGCGGGGATGCACGGCTCACGCGGAGGAATCGCCATGCATTCGTTTTCCCTGAGGTATCCGGCTGCTCTCCTCGGCGCGGCGTTCATTGCGTCTTGTGCCGGGCACGCTGGAGCACAGATAGACGCGAAGACGACGAGCCTCGACCGGGTCGTGGTCACCGCCACACGCTCGCAACAGCCGCTGATCGATCTCATCGCCGATGTCAGCTACATTGGCACCGAAGACATCACCCGAGCCGGGGCCCAGAGCGTGGCCGAGCTCCTCGCCCGCGTGCCCGGCGTGGAGATCGCGTCCAACGGCGGTCCGGGCTCGACCACGTCGGTGTTTCTGCGCGGCGCCAATCGCGGTCACACACTGGTGCTGATCGATGGGCTTCGTGTCGGCTCGTCGAGCGACGGCGCGACCGCGCTCGAAGCGATCCCGCTCGAGCAGATCGATCACATTGAAATTCTGCGCGGCCCCGCGTCGAGCCTGTACGGCGCCGATGCGATCGGTGGCGTGATCCAGATCTTCACCCGCAAAAGCCACGGCGCGCTCGGCGTGAACGCAAGCGGCGGCTACGGTACCTATGGCACTGGTATTGCGACGGCCGGGATCTCGGGTGGCGACGACAGCGGATGGCGGTTTGCGCTCCAGGCAGGAGCACGCCGGAGCGAGGGCTTTAACGCCATCGGCAACCCGGAGAATTTCAGCTACAACCCCGACCGCGACGGATATCGCGACGAAAGCGCGAGCGGTAGCCTCGCGTATCGCTTCGCGCCGGACCAGGAGATCTCCGTGCAATTCTTCCGCAGTCGGCAGAATGCCCAGTTCGACGCGGGAATGGGGTTCGACGATCGCACCATCACGACGATCACCACCTACTCGATCGCGAGCCGAAATCGGCTGCCATCGTTCTGGACGAGCCGGCTCGAGGCCGGCGAAGGGGACGACGACAGCGTTTCGCAGACCGGATTCGGCCCTGCCCGGTTCAAGACCAGACAGCGCCAGTACGCGTGGCAGAACGACTTCGCTCTGCCGCAGGGCGCGCTTTCGGTGGCGCTGGAGCGGCGCGAAGAGCGCCTGGACAGCGACGCCGGCTTTGCGGTGACCTCGCGCGACACCAACGCGGTCGTCGGCGTGTGGCAATGGCGCGGGGGAGCGCAGGCGTTACAAGCCAACCTGCGCCGCGATGACAGCTCGCAGTTTGGCGCGCGTACCACCGGTGCACTGGCCTACGGCTACGACTTTGGCAGCGGCTTTCGCGCGAGCGCGAGCTATGGCACGGCGTTCAAGGCCCCGACTTTCAACGATCTTTACTTTCCGGGTTTTTCCAATCCCGACCTCAGGCCCGAGACCGCTCGTAACGTGGAGGCTGCACTGCGCTTCACCCGGGGCGGTCTCGCCGGTGGCATCGTCGCCTACCGCAACCGGGTGCGCGATCTCATCGTGTTTCAGTGTGACGCTTCCTTCAACTGCGCGCCGCAGAACGTTGCCAACGCGACGCTCGAGGGCGTGACCCTGGAGCTCGAAGCTCGAAGCGGTGAGGCATCCATCAGGGCGAGCGCCGACGTCCAGCGACCGGAGGACGACGCCACCGCAAACCTGTTGCCGCGGCGCGCGCGCCGGCACGCGTCGCTTGCGCTCGCGAACATGTGGAATGCATTGCGGGTCGGCGCGGAGCTCGTCGCTTCGTCCGCCCGATTCGACGACGCCGCCAATACGCGCCGCATGGGCGGCTACGCGCTTGTCAATTTCACGGCCGACTACGCTCTCGCGCCCGGCTGGACTCTCTTTGCACGGCTCGATAATGTGCTCGACAAGCACTACGAGCTGGTAGCCGACTACAACACGGCCGGCGCCAGTGTCTTCGCCGGCGTACGCTACGCGTATTGAGCCATGGTCGATGCCACGAGCGTAGCGATCGCCGCGCTCCTCGCGTGGTGCGGCGCGGTCGCAGTTGCGGCCCCGGTGTCGGCAGTCGACGCGAACGGCGTGCGAATCGAGCTCGCCGCGCCCGCGGCGCGGATTGTGAGCCTCGCACCGCACGCGACCGAGCTGTTATTTGCCGCGGGTGCGGGAAAGAGCGTCGTGGGCGTGCTCTCCCCGGCGGACTGGCCGCCGGAGGCGAAACGCGTGCCGCGGATCGGCGACGCGACAGCCCTCGATCTCGAGCGCATCGTCGCGCTCAAACCCGATCTCGCGATCGTCTGGCCGTATCTCGCTCCTGGTGGGGTCGAGCAACTGCGGCGCTTAAGCGTGCCGATCTTCGTTTCCGATCCGCGTACACCGGAGGCAATCGCCGAAGATCTGGAACGTCTGGGTGTGCTGGCCGGTACGGGTGAAATCGCCGCGCGGGCGGCGGCAACCTTCCGTGCTCGGCTGGCAGCGCTGGCGCAGCGGGGTCGAGCGGCGGCGAAGGTTTCGGTGTTCTACGAGATCTGGCCGCGGCCGCTTTATACCGTGGGCGGTAAGCACCTGATCACGGCCATGCTCGGATTGTGCGGCGGTGAGAATGTCTTTGCGCGGCTCGCGCCGCCTGCCCCGTCGGTCGGGATCGAGGACGTGCTCGCCACACGCCCCGAGGCGATCCTCGCCGGAACCGACCGCGCGGTGCGCCCGGCATGGCTCGACGAGTGGCGGCGCTGGATCGAGATTCCCGCGGTTGCCCGCGGGAATCTCTTCGTCGTTGACGCGAATCTGCTGCATCGGCCTGGCCCGCGCTTCATCGACGGTGCCGAAGAGCTCTGTGTCGCGCTCGATCAGGCTCGCGAGAACCTGCGGCGGTAAATGCGCGCAAGTCACTCCGGCGCGAAGACCTCGCCGCGCGGGCCCGCCAGGGCCCTCAGCGGCACGCCGTAAAGGCCGGAGAGCCGCTCGGCCGTCAGGAGCGCGGGCGCGGGCCCGGCCAGGGCCTCGCCGGCGGAAAGCAACAAGGCCTGATCACAGTAGCGCAGCGCAAGATTGACGTCGTGCACGACCATGACCAGCGCACCGCCGTCGGCGCGAACCGTGGAGACCAGCCGGTCGAGCAGCCCGATCTGATGCGAGAGATCGAGGTGGCTCGACGGCTCGTCCAGAAGGAACAGCCTCGGTTGCTGTGCGAGGAGCGCGGCGAGCGCCACGCGTCGTCGCTCGCCGCCGGAGAGGGTACGCACGTCGCGTTCTTCGGTGCCTTCCATGTCCGCCGCGACAAGCGCCTCGCGCGCGATCCGGATATCGTCGGCGCCTTCCCACTGCCAACGCGAAAGGTGCGGGTGTCGGCCGACGAGCACCGTTTCGAGCACCGTCGCCGGAAACACATCGCTGTCGTCCTGCGGCAGCACGCCCCGCAAGCAGGCGACATCGCGCGGAGTGAGATTGGCGAGCGGCTGTCCGAGGATCTCGATCGAGCCCGCGTCCGCGGCGCGCAGCCCGGCCAGCGTGTGCAGCAGTGTCGTCTTGCCTGCCCCATTGCGGCCGAGAATCGCCCAGCATTCCCCGGGCCTGACGACGAGATCGAGGCCACCGCACACGCGATGGCCGGCGATCGTCACCGTAAGGCCGTGCGCCGAGAGAAGCGGGCGCGCGGCGTGAAATGGCCCTTCGACGCTCATCGCTGCTCGCGCCGCAACAGATAGAGGAAAACCGGCACGCCGACGAGCGCCGTGATCACGCCTGCCGGAAGTTGCGCGGGCGCCGCGATCTGCCGCGCGAGCGTATCGGCGAGCAGGAGGAGCGCGCCGCCCGCCAGTGCCGAAGCTGGGAGCAGCACGCGTTGATCGTTGCCGACTACGAGCCGCACCGCATGCGGGACGATGAGCCCCACGAACCCGATCGCACCGGCGGTCGTCACCGCGGCGGCGGTGAGGAGCGCGGAGAGGGCGAACAGGAGCCATGGCAGGCGCGCCACGTCCACGCCCAGCGCGGCGGCGGTGGCCTCGCCGCGCGCAAACGCATTGAGATCGCGTGCGAACGGCAACGCCGCGGTCAGCGCCAACGCCAGCGCGCCGAGCGTCGACCACGCGACCGGAGGCGCCGAGAGATCGCCGATCAGCCAGAACAGCATGCCGCGCAGCTGCGCTTCGGGTGCGATCGACAGGATGAGCGCGACGAGGGCGCCCCATCCTGCGGCGATCACCACACCGGTGAGCAGGAGCCGCGTCGGCGACCACGCGCCTACGCCGCGCGCGAGGCCGAACACCAGTAGCGTCGAAGCGAGCGCTCCGCCGAACGCGCCGGCGGAGACCAGCCACGCCGCCGCGCCCGCGAGCATCATCGACAGCGCGCCGACCGCCGCGCCGCCCGAGACGCCGAGCACGTAGGGGTCGGCAAGCGCGTTGCGGAGGAGCACCTGCAACAGTGCGCCCGCGAGCGCGAGGCAGCCCCCGGACGCAAACGCGGCGATCGCGCGCGGCAGACGCAGCTCGCGCACGATGGCGTGTTGCGTGTCGTCACCCGATGCAACGAGCGCGCGCAGCACCGATCCGGGGTCGATCGCGACGCTGCCCATCGAGAGCGCCAGCGCGAACACGGCCAGCGCGAGTGCGAGGAGCGCGACCAATGCGGGAACCGCGGAAATCCGGGCCATCGCGGCGAGCGCGGAGAGAAGGGAAAAAAGCGGAGCGAACCGGAAGGAGTGCGCGGATTATAGCCCGCGCTCGCCGAGCCTATAATTCCGGTGGACACGCGGTTTATCGGGAGCGGTTTCGCTCCACCGCGGTCGAACGCTCATGAGCAAAGCCTTTACGCGCGAGTCGGACGCCCCGGACCTCGACGAGGAGCTCGAGGCGGCTCCACCGCTTCCGGCGGGTAGTCGCAACTACATGACACCCGGCGGTTTCGCCCGCCTGAAGGCGGAACTGGCTTCGCTCGTCGACCAGGAGCGTCCGGAAGTCGTCGCCACGGTCGCCTGGGCCGCGAGCAACGGTGATCGCTCCGAGAACGGTGATTACATCTACGGCAAGAAGCGCTTGCGCGAGATCGACCGCCGCATCCGCTTTCTCATCCGGCGCCTGGACAACGCCGAAGTTGTCGATCCGCACTCACGCCGCGAATCCGAGAACGCGGACCAGATCTTCTTCGGCGCGACGGTGACCGTGAGCAATGCGCGTGGCGAGGAGCGCACGGTGAGCATCGTGGGTGTCGATGAGATCGATACGGCTCGCGGCTACATCAGTTGGGTATCGCCGATGGCGCGCGCACTGATCAAGGCGCGCGAAGGCGATAGCGTCACGCTCAGGACCCCGGGCGGCATCGAGGAGCTCGAAATTCTCGAGGTGCGCTACGATCCGATTGCCGCAGAATGATGATTGGCGTTTGCCGGCGGACGCAGATGACACAGCAGGTTGACGCAGTCGAAATGTTCCGCCTATAGTGCCTTATGGACGCCGAACTTGCCGGACTCGAGCAAAAGCTCGCGCTGCTGCTGGCGGACTATCACCGCGCCCGCGCGGAGAACGAGTCGCTCAAGCGGGAGCTCGCCCGTGCTCAGGAGCGCTACAAGGTGCTGGCGGCACGCATGTCCGCCGCGACGACGCGTCTGGATGCGCTGCTGCAGCAGCTTCCGGAATCGACGAACTGATGG
>VBCL01000198.1:14553-15107 GCA_005888865.1 Betaproteobacteria bacterium
CTGGACGTCTCGATCCTCGGCCGCGAGTACCGGGTGGCGTGCAAGGAGTCGGAACGCGCGGAGTTGCTTCAGGCGGTGCAGTTCCTCGACCGCAGGATGCGCGAGATCCGCGACACGGGAAAGGTCGTCGGCAGCGAACGTATCGCGGTGATGGCCGCACTCAACATTACCCACGAGCTTCTGGGCCACAAAGGCGGGGCGCCGGCGACGAGCGGTTTTGACAGCTTGGCCGTTCAGCGTAGAATTTCTGCGATGCAGACAGCCATCGATCGTGCGATGGCGGAGCAGGACAAGTTGTTCTGACCCGGTCTTGTTCGACGGCGTCGCGACGATCGGTTCTGCTGCAACGTTTTGTCCCCTGCGGTGTTCGCGCTGGCCAAATACTCTTTGGACCAATGCTACTCAGCAGGTTGCCGAGCCTCATACGGACCGGTGTGCGCTCCCTACGCGGAAGCGCCTGATGGTCCAGGTAGGCGACCCTCTTGAACCCAGGTTCAAGATGACGGTCAGCACGGCACAGGCGGGGGGCCTATCCTGACGCGGCGCCGCGAAAG
>VBCL01000198.1:15206-15738 GCA_005888865.1 Betaproteobacteria bacterium
CGAGATGGCGAGACCGAGCCCGGTGCCTTCCACTTTTTTCGCGGCAGTCCCGACCTGGCGAAACTCCTCGAACACTGCTTGCTGGTCTTCGACTGCAATGCCGACTCCGGTGTCCCTCACTGAAATCTCGGCTGTTCCGTCCCGTACTTCGGCCCGCACATCGATCTTTCCGCCCTCCGGCGTGAACTTCAATGCATTGGACAGAAGGTTCAGGAGCACTTGCTTCACTTTGCGCTCGTCGGCGCAAATCGTCCCGAGACGGCCGTCGACCGTGCGTCCGACCGTGATCGCGCGCCGCTGGGCTCGCTCGCGCATAAGGATCAGCGTGTTCTCGATGGCGGCGGGCAGATCGAACTCCGCCGGCTCCAATTCCATCCGCCCTGCCTCGATCTTGGACAGATCGAGGATGTCGTTGATGAGGGAGAGGAGATGCCGTCCCGACTCCAGAATGTCGCTCAAGTATTCCGCTTGTTTTGGATTGATCTCGCCGAACATGCGCTCGGAGAGCACCTCCGAGAAGCCGATGATGGCG
>VBCL01000199.1:0-530 GCA_005888865.1 Betaproteobacteria bacterium
TAGACACCCGCCAGGAATCCTCCCGGGTACTCGGCCATCCGTGGCGCACGAAGGTAGGCGTCGCCGCCGAGCGTCATCCCCTGCTGCGCGGGCTGGATCTGCAGACGCGGGAGCTTCACGATCTCGTCCGAGAGCCAGTCGCGCATTTCCCGCACGCCATCCGTATCGCTTTCCCCGGACGCGTTCAGCACCGCCAAGGTCGCGGCGAGCCCTTCCATGACCGCGCAATTGTTGTCGTGCGAGTTGAACCGATCCTGGAAGCGTTCCACAAAATGATCTCCCTGGCGCCGTAAGTAGGTCAGAAATTTGGGATCGTGCGTCGTCCTGTAGCGCTGCGAGGCCGCCATCCCGCCCCAGCCCAGGAAATACGCGCTGGGATTTTCCAGGTAACGTCGCATCAGCACATCGTCGAGATCCGATAACGCGCTCGCCGCCCGCACGTCGTCTCTGTGCTGGTCGCAATAGACGGATAGCGCGAGCCATCCCTCACCATTGTCGTAGTCGGAGTCGTCGATGGAGAGAGGATTTTG
>VBCL01000199.1:560-6225 GCA_005888865.1 Betaproteobacteria bacterium
GAATGCGCAGGCTCAGCAATCCATCCAGCCACACCGCCCTCAACTCCGCAAAACCGTCGTCGCCTGAAGCGCGAGAGTAGATCAGCTCGGTCAAGAGAGCCAAAGCAGTGGTTCCGGCCAACGCGTTCGCGTAGTTGCTATCGGGGCTGACGACCTTTCCATCTCCGGAAGGCTGATACAGCAATCCAAAGCGATCGAGCGTGGTCTTGAGCTTCCATCGAGCCACCGGAAACGAAAGGATTCGCATGCCTTCGACCATGCGCTGCAACCGTCCCTTCCCGATGGGAAGCGAGCGGTCCCCAAGCGCAGACAACGTTCGCCGGATCGGATCCCGAAGGCGTGCGTCCTTGGTGTAGCCGTAGTAACTGGCGAGCGCGAACGCGGAGCCTGTCTGACGAATGAGGTTCGCGTCCGACATCCGATTGGGCTCGATGGCCTTGTCGGCGAGGAAGTCAAAGCCATAGGGAAGAAACCCGCCCGCGTCCTGAGACGCGATCCAGCCATCGACGGTGAGACGCATGATGACCGGGAGATCGGGAGCGGCAGCCGCGTAGGCGGCGGGCGTAAGCAACGTCACGGCGGCGGTCAGGACCGCTGCAATCAACCGGTTTGTCGATGAAACGCGATCGAGGATCATACGCATAGAGGCCTGACCCTGATCTCGAGCGAGCGTTAGCTGTGAGCTCGGCGCCCAGCCCATGAATGTGGCGGAGAGAGAGGGATTCGAACCCCCGTTAGGTTGCCCTAAACCTGATTTCGAGTCAGGCGCCTTCGACCACTCGGCCATCTCTCCGGATTTGCGAATTATACCGTCTGCGCAACGGGGTGAGCGCTTCCGCGGCCCCCGCGTTTGCCGCAGAATGGCGGTCCCCATACCTTCAGCCGACCGCCAAAGGTGAACGTCGCGCCACCGCAAACCCTCACGTTCCTTTTTACCGACATCGAGGGAAGCACGCCTCTCTGGGACGCGCAACCGGAGGCGATGCGCGCGGCGACGCAGCTTCACAACGCGCTTCTTCGCGGAGCGATCATCGGTCACGGTGGCAACGCGTTCCGCGTCGTCGGCGATGCATTCTGCGTCGCGTTCTCGGATGCGGCGTCTGCGGTTGGGGCCGCGATCGATGCCCAACGCGCGCTTCGCGCACAAGACTGGGGCGCGGCGCCGATCCACGTACGCATGGGTCTGCATTCCGGCTCGGTCGAGCCCGCGGAGGACGAGATTTTCCGCGGCCCGTCGCTGGCGCGGGCCGCGCGAGTGATGTCGGCGGCGCACGGCGACCAGATCCTCGCCACGGCTGCTACGGTCGCGCTGCTGGATCGGAAGGTGCCTGCAGGCGGCGTCCTCCGCGATCTCGGCGACCACACGTTGCGAGGCTTTGCACGCCCCGAACGGCTCTACCAACTCGTCTCGCCGGGACTGCGCTCGGAATTCCCGTCGATCCGCACGCAGGAAGCGCTGCGCACGAATCTGCCTCCATCGCTCACAACTTTCGTCGGACGCGCCCAGGCGCTGACGGAGGTGCGCGAGGCGGTCGCCAAGTCGCGCCTGGTCACGCTGATCGGCTCGGGCGGGACCGGCAAGACCCGGCTGGCGATCGAGGCCGCGAGCGCGTTGACCGGCGCGTTCGAGGATGGCGTCTGGCTGGTCGAGCTCGCACCGCTGACCGACGCGGCGCTCGTCGCGTCGGCGATCGCGGGCGCGCTCGGCGCACGCGCGGAAGGCGAAGTGCTGCCGCTCACCCTCATCGAAGCCGCGTTGCACGGAAAGCACGCCCTGCTCCTCCTCGACAATTGCGAGCACGTCATCGACGACGCCGCGAGGATTTCGCAAGCGCTTCTGCGCAGATTGCCGCACCTGCATCTGATGGCGACGAGTCGAGAGGCGCTCGGTGTGGAAGGTGAGAGCTTGTACCGCGTTCCCTCGTTGTCGATGCCAGGCGTCGAAGAAGTGCACACCTCGGCGGAGGTCCTGGCAAGCGAAGCGGGCGCGCTGTTCGTCGAACGTGCACGCGCCATTGCACCGACATTCGCCCTGACCGAGAAGAACGCCGCCGCGGTCGCACGCGTTTGCCGGCGACTCGATGGCATTCCGCTGGCCATCGAGCTCGCCGTCGCCCGGCTCGGCGCGCTTTCGGTGGAGGAGCTCGCGAAGCGTGTCGATGATCGTTTTCGCCTGCTCACCGGGGGGCTGCGGACGGCGTTGCCCCGCCAGCGTACGCTGCGCGCTCTGGTCGACTGGAGCTACGATCTTCTGTCGCAGGATGAAAAGACAGTGCTGAACACGCTGGCGGCTTTCGCCGGCGGCTTCTCACTCGACGCCGCCGAACGGGTCTGCGACGGCGACGTCTCGAAGGAGACAACCGTTCTCGACATCGTCGAACGCCTGGTGTCCAAGTCGCTGCTCCTTTCCGAGCAGCGGCAGGAGACCGAGACCCGGTATCGTCTGCTCGAGACCGTTCGGCAATACGCGGGCGAGAAGCTCGTGGAATCGGGACAGGCCGACCCGGCGCGGCGCCGCCACTTCGCCTTTTTCCTCGAGCTTGCGCAGAGTGGGTCCATCGCGCTGCACGGGCCCCTCGCTCTCGAATGGCTCGACCGGCTCGAGACCGAGCACGATAACCTGCGTGCGGCGCTCGACTGGTCTGCCGATGCCGCACCGGCAGATCACGCCAGGCTCGCCGGCGCGATGTCGACCTTCTGGGATATCCGCGGTCACTTTACCGAGGGCTGGGGGCGGCTGGAACGGGCGCTCACCGAACATCCGGCGCGCGACCGGGCTCGTCTCGAAGCGTTGCTCGGAGCAGGACTGCTCGCGTACCGCCTCGATCACACCCAGCGAAGCGACGACATACTCACCGAAGCGATCGCACTCGCGCAAGAGCTCGGTGAGACGCGCGGCGAAGTCGATGCAACGCTCTCCCTGGCCTACGATCGCATCTGGCAAGGGCCGGGCGCCGTGGAGCCGCTCGCTCTTCGCGCCAGGACGCTCGCAAGAACGGCCGGTGCCGCATCCCGCGAAGGACTCGCAGTGCTCGTGCTGGGGCGGGCCGTGATGGACCGAGGCGAGTACGCCCGCGCGCAGGCGCTTTTCCTCGAAAGCGCGAGACTGCTCGCAAACGCCGGCTGCGTGCTGCGCGCACCGACTGCGATCCAGCACGCTGGGGAGTGTGCGTTCGAGCAGGTCGAATTGACCACTGCGCGCCGCCTCCTCGACGATGCGCTCCTCCAGCATCGACGGCTGGGCAATGTCCACGATGCCGCGGCAACATTGCGCATGCTCGCACGACTCGCCTTGAACGAGCAGCGGCTCGACGAGGCGAGCGCGCAGAGCGCCGAGAGCCTGCGCATCTTCCACGCGTTGCACGATCCGAACTGCGCGGCCCGATCGGCCAGAATCCACGCGCAGGTGCTGTGCGCGGCGGGCAATCCTGCCGGCGCGCTAAGCTATGCCCAGTCTGCCGCGGCGACTTTTCGCGAGCATGGCTCGCGTGTCGAGCTCACCGGCGCGCTTCGTATCGTCGGTTGCATTCAAGCCGAGCTTGGTGAGCGCCAAGCCGCGCGGCGCGCGCTTCTGGACGCGATCGATGCGCAAGGCGGGGTGACGTTCGACGGCGGCTTGCCACGCCTGCTCGAGGCGATCGCCGGCATGCATCCGGAGACACCGGTGGCCCCGGTACTGCTCGGCAGCGCAGCGGCGATGCGCAACCACTGGAAGCTACCCATGCTCCAGGCGGAGCGCGAAGAACACGATCGCTGGCACGTCGCCGTGCGCGCAGCGCATTCGGATGGCGACTTCGATCGCGCCGTCTCGATCGGACAAGCGCTCACCCGCGACGAGGCGATTCAGAACGCCCGGGCGCTATTGCGGGACGTAGCGTCGCGCTAGCGCGCTTCTTCGGGCGCGCGTTCGTGTTCGACGCTAGGCGCCTTCACCGGGTCGAAGTCCGCCCAACGCCCGTCACGCCAAAGGCCGTCGACAGCTTCGATATCCTTCGCCCCGCTCGCGAGCAGGATCTCCAGCGCCACGGCGCGCCGTTCCGGTGAAGGCGCGTGCGCGGCCAGCATCACGCCCGCCTGCCGAACCTCGGGCTCCGCGTCGGTGTCGGCGACAGGCTCGAGCTCTTTGTCCTGCAGCTTGAAGAGCGCTCCGCCCAGCGAGCCCAGATACACGCCGGCTGCGGCGGCGGCGATGGTCCCGACCGTACCGAACCAGGGTGCGGCCAGGAACCCGACGAAAAGCCCGACGAATCCTCCGACGACTGCGCCGATGACGGCACCGGTCGCTGCGCCGTGCGCACCCGGCGACACGTTCCGGTCACCGCCGACGGCAAATCGGCCGTGCTGTCCCGGCATGTTGACGAAGAATCTCGAGACCTGATCCCGCGCAAAGCCTTCGCGGAAAAGCTCGTTCGTGGCCGCCTCGGCATCGACCTGCAGCTCGAATCGTCCCGCAACGATGTTTGTCATTGACTTCTCCTCTCGCAGTCGCGCTCCAGCGGCATCCGACCGTCCCGCGGCGTCCGCCGGTGACGCGATTCTTATCCATCGGATGGACCGTTGCGCGACGCGCATAGTTTCGGGTTTCGCTTCGGTCACCGCTGATTCGGGACGATTCCACCCCGCAGCGCCATCGCACCGACAAGTTGTCCGCGCCACGTTCCGTGGATGTAGGCCATGCACTGACGCCCGAGCCACGAAAGCGCATACGAAAACCAGAACTGCGCCGATGCCGGGTTCAGCGTCGATCGGGCATGCTTCATGCAGCCCTCGCAACCAACCCGCAAAAACACACCGCGGTCCTGCACTTTCGCGGCAAAACTTACATTCGAACCGGAAGGAACCACCCATGCCACTCGAGAGCGGCAACAGTTTTCGGAGTCGCACCACATGAAGCAACGCAGAATCTCTCCCGACGATACGATCCCGCGCCGCGGCGCGGTGGACCCGCGCGCCATCCCGGTGCACCCTACCGAGGACGCAGAGTGTTGCGCGCTGTTGCGTCCGCCGCCTTCAGGCCGGCCGACGAGCATCAAGCGACCGCAAACATCGCGGGATGCGATGAGCCGCGCCGGCAGACGCTAAGCCAAACGCGAAGGTCGCAGCGCCGGCGACCTCCAAAAAAACCGTGCTGCAACTCCGCTCCCTCCCACACCGGCACATCGGGCAACATCCGGGGGCGTGGGCCTGGCTGTGCCTGTGCCTGGCGATCGCGGGCGCACTGACCGCGTGCTCGACGCTCCCGCCCGGCAGCGCCGCGCCGCGGTCCGAGTCGGTTGCGCTCGCCAACCCGGACCAAACCAAGCTCGGCCAGCGCCTCGAGGCGCGCGTCCGCGAGCATCCGGACCTTTCGGGGTTCCGGCTGATCTCGAGCGGCGTCGCCTGCTTTCGCGCTCGCGTCGAGATGGCGGCGCTCGCCGAAAAAACCCTCGACGTGCAGTACTACGCGATCCAGAGCGACGATACCGGTCGTCTTTTCATCGAGAGCCTGCTGGACGCCGCGGACCGTGGCGTGCGGGTGCGTATCCTGCTCGATGACGGCAATGCCGTCGGGCGCGATGCGGAGATCGGAGCGCTCGCCGCGCACGCGAACATCGAGCTGCGCGTCTTCAACCCGTTTACCTACCGCGGCCCGCTCGAGTTCATTCGCGCAGCCGAATTCGCACTG
>VBCL01000200.1 GCA_005888865.1 Betaproteobacteria bacterium
ACCTTGCCTTCCTTCTTGGCTCCGTCCAGGATCTTGGCGTAGTCGGCCGGATAGCCGGCGGGTACTTGCGCCTGGGCGATCGCGATGAGGGCGGTCGTGCAGGCAAGGAGCAACGGAAGCTTGACGAATCGCATTCTGACTCCTCCAAGGACTTTCGCGGCGGCGATACCGGAAACGACTCTCCGGGGCTGCATCGGGATCAGTTTACACCGTTAGCAGGGGCAGGCACCCGCCAACCGAAGCGCAACGGCCTACCCGTTGCCTCCGGATTCCTGGCGCAGCGTCGCGACCTGGCGCTTGAGCGCTTCGAGCTCGTCTTCGAGCCGACGCACGGACTCCTTCAACGCGGCAAGCTCGGTCGTTTCGACGACGCCGGCGACGGTCGACTGCGGTCCGACGGAGGATGCGATCGCGATCGACGGAACACCCGAAAGCAGGTGCACCCATCGATTTTCACGCGCGCCGGACTGGCGCGGCAGCTCCGCGACGAGCGCGCCCGCGTTGCGGCCGGCAAGCTCGTGCAGGAAACCCTCGACCGCCGAGCCGTCGGCAAACCGATGCAGCCGATCGCTGTTGATCCTGAGTTCGCCGACGGTTTGCGGGCCACGCAGCATGAGTGTGGCCAGCAGCGCAACGGACTGCGAGGGCACGTCGAGCACGCGCTCGATGTTGTGCGCGTAGCGCATGACGCGTTCGCCGCTCGATTCGACCACAAGCGACAGCGATCTCAGATGATCGATGGTCGCCCGCACGTCCGATTCCGTGACGCTCATCACCGGATCGCGGCTTGTTTTCTGGCTGCAGCCCGCGGCAAGGGCGTTGAGCGTCAGCGGATACGTGTCGGGAACGGTACGCTGCTTTTCCACCAGCACGCCGAGCACGCGGGTCTCGAGCAATGACAACTCCGGCAGCTTGGGACTCATCGTTCCCGTCCGCTCTCCGACGGCCGCCTCACTTACCGCCCGTAGGTCGCGGTGAAGCTCGCCTTGGCGAGCTTGTTGGCGTTGAGCATAAAACCGACCAGCGCGCCGCTCGCCTCAGAGTCCGCGTCGATCTTGTCGACCTTGAGCGCGTACACCGTGAAGATGTAGCGATGCGGCTTGTCACCCTTCGGCGGACACGGGCCGCCGTAGCCGGGCTTGCCGAAATCGGTCCTCGACTGAACGGCACCCCTCGGCGTCTGGCCGCTCGCCGGATTGCCGACGCCGAGGTTCAGCGATGTCACATCAGCCGGGATGTTGAACATCACCCAATGCCACCAGCCGCTGCCGGTCGGTGCGTCGGGATCGTAGACCGTGACCGCGAAGCTCTTGGTACCCGCCGGAGCGTTCTTCCACATCAAGGACGGCGAGACGTTGCCGCCCTCGCAGCCAAAGCCCTTGAACACCTGCGCCTCGGCGATCTTCGCGCCGGGCTTGACCTCGAGGCTCTCCAGGGTGAACGTTCCTGCGGCGAACGCCGCAAGGGGCAGGGATGCGATGCACAACGCTGCGAGCAGCTTCATCTGATCTCCTCTGGTCGAAGGCGTGCGACGCGACGCGTCGCCTGTCGCGCGGCGCCGCTGGGCAACGGCATAGGCACTCCGGGCCGATGCTGTTATCGTACGGGCCGAAGCATTCTACCGCCAACACTCCTTCCGGGAGTCCCACCGGGCGATCCGATCATGGCCAACACGGCAGAAGTCACCAACATGGCGTTGTTCTGCGATTTCGAGAACGTCGCGCTTGGCGTGCAGGAGGCCAAGTACGAACGCTTCGACATCGCCAAGGTGCTCGAGCGCCTCTTGCTCAAGGGCAGCATCGTGGTCAAGAAAGCCTACTGCGACTGGGAGCGGTACAAGATATTCAAGGCACCGATGCACGAAGCCTCCTTCGAGCTGATCGAGATCCCTCATGTCCGGCAGTCGGGCAAGAATTCGGCCGACATCCGCATGGTGGTCGATGCGCTCGATCTCTGCTACACCAAGGCCCACGTCGACACCTTCGTCATCATCAGCGGCGATTCCGATTTCTCGCCGCTGGTCTCCAAGCTGCGCGAGAACAACAAGGTCGTGATCGGCGTCGGAGTCAAGAACTCGACCTCCGATCTCTTGATCGCGAACTGCGACGAGTTCATCTTCTACGACGATCTGGTCCGCGAAAAGAAGAAGCCTGCCGCGAAGAGGCAGGCTGCCAAGCCGGCTTCGGCGGGCGAGGCGCAACCCTCGGCCAGGAAGAGCGAGGACGAGCGGCGGCAGGAAGCGCTCGACCTCATCGCGACAACGGTCGAAGCGCTGGTGTCGGAGCGCGGCGCGGAAGAAAAGATCTGGGGCTCGATGATCAAGCAGGCGCTCAAGCGCCGCAAGCCCGGGTTCGCCGAGTCGTACTACGGCTTTCGCTCGTTCAACGGTCTGCTCGAAGAGGCGCAACGTCGCGGCACGCTCGTGCTCGAGCGCGACGAAAAATCGGGTGGCTATATCGTGCGTCCTCTGTCACACGACGAATGAAATGAGGGTCAGATTCGAGTTTCAGTGCAGTTCCGCACACTCTGCCACCCGGCCGGTGAAAGTCGAGTCTGACCCTCTTTTCCGCTCTGACCCTCTTTTCCTCTGGGTCGGCGCCTTATTGCTTTGCGTATTCGCGCATGCCGCCCTGGCCGAACCGACCCTCACCGTCGCGGCGGGCGGACGCACGGCGATCTACACGCCGACTGGCCTCCTCGCGTGGCCCGCAGCCACCACGGTGACGATACCCGCGGACTTCGCCTACAAGCGCAGCATGACCTTCCGCGTCGTTCCGATGGCGACCCTGCTCGCAGGCACGGCTGCGGACGAGAACGTCCGGATCGTCGCCGCTGATGGCTTCAAGACGACACTTCCGGCGGCGGCGCTGCTGGCGCGGGGCGCAGCCACGGCGTACCTCGCCATCGAGGCCGGTGATGCCGCCTGGCCGGCGTTGAAGGCGGGCGAGCCCGCCAGCGCGGGACCTTTCTATCTCGTGTGGTCGCGCCCCGAGCGGGTGGCGCTCGCGCGCGAGCAGTGGCCGTATCAGATCGTGCGCATCGAGACCATCGCGCCACCCGTCAGGCGCTTTCCGATGATCGCGCCTGCCGTCAGCGTCTCCGCGAACCACCCGATCCGGGCCGGCTTCGCGATATTCCAGAGACATTGCATCGCCTGTCATACGCTCAATGGCGGGGGCGATTCGACCGCCGGGCCGGATCTCAACATCCCTTACAACCCGACCGAATACCTGCGCCCCGAGGCGCTGCGGCGGCTCATTCGCGATCCGCAGGCGTTGCATCGGTGGCCGGAAGGCAAGATGCCAGCGTTCGATAGCAAGACACTGCCCGACCGGGATCTGGCCGAGCTTATTGCCTATCTTCGCCACATGGCCGATCGCAAAATTTCACCGCCCCGATAGCGGGGGCCGGTGGCAATTCGACCGGCATCGCGCGACAATAGACATTCTTCCGGGATTGACAGGGTTCCCCGCCGGCCCCAACTTGGCGGCAACCAACCCGGAGATGGCGAGTGCAAAACGCAATGCGCGCAGTGCGGCCGGCCGCGGTAGCCGGCACGTTCTACCCGGGCACGCCCATAGTGCTCTCCGCGGCCGTGCAAGCCTTTCTTGCCGACGCCGGATCCATGCAGGAGACGCGCGACCCGCTGCCGAAGGCGCTCGTCGTCCCGCATGCCGGCTACGTCTATTCCGGGCCGGTGGCGGCTCCCGCGTACCGCCGCATTGCCGCGGGCCGCGCGAGCGTGCGCCGCGTTGTTCTGCTGGGTCCCGTTCATCGCGTTCCAATACGGGGACTCGCGCTCCCGGCGGCACAGGCGTTCGAAACACCGCTGGGGACGGTGGCGGTCGACGTCGACGCCGCGGCGCGGGCACTCGAGCTGCCGCAAGTCCGAGTGAGCGACGCCGCGCACGCACTCGAACACTCGCTGGAGGTCCAGTTGCCCTTCCTCCAGACGGTGCTCGACGACTTCAAGATCGTTCCTTTCGCGGTGGGAGACGCGACCGCCGAGGAGGTGAGCGAGGTGATCGACCATCTCTGGGGCGGCCCCGAGACGCTCATCGTGGTGAGCTCGGATCTCTCGCACTATCACCCGTACGCGGCAGCGCAGCAGATCGATCGGGGTACCGCAGCAGCGATCCTCGCGCTCGACGCTTCGATCGATCACGAACAGGCGTGCGGCGCGACTCCGATCAACGGCTTTGCGCTGTGCGCGCGGCGACGCCATCTCAAGCCGGAGCTTCTCGATCTGCGCAATTCCGGCGATACCGCAGGCGATAAGTCGCGTGTGGTCGGCTACGCCGCGTTCGCGTTCACCGATGACGCGCCTGGCGGGGCGCCGCAAGCCGTAGTAGAGCAAGCGCTGGAGCCGGCCGATGCGGGATGATCATCTCGGGCGAGTGCTCCTCGCCGTCGCGCGGCACGCCATCGCCGACGAGCTTCGACTCGCTGCAACGGTTCCGGCGACCGACGAAACATTGCGCCGCCCGGGCGCGACCTTCGTGACGCTGTTTTGCCACGACGAGCTGCGCGGCTGCATCGGTACGCTGAAGGCCGTGCGCGCGGTCGGCATCGACGTCCGCGAGAACGCTCTTGCCGCCGCATTTCGCGATCCTCGGTTTCCCGGATTGATCGCCTCCGAATTCGAGGCGATCTCGATCGAAATCTCGCTGCTCTCTTCCCCGGAGCGTCTTCGCGTCGATAGCGAAGCCGCCCTCTATTCGCAACTGCGGCCCGGCATCGACGGGGTGATGATCGAGCTCGACGATCGCCGTGCCACGTTTCTGCCGCAGGTCTGGGAAGCGCTCTCGGATCCGCATGCGTTCGTCGGCGCGCTCAAGGCCAAGGCGGGGCTGCCGCAGGATTTCTGGAGCCCGCGGCTCAACGTCTCGCGCTACCAGGTCACCAAATGGAGGGAGCGCGACCTCCAGCACGCAGGCGAGCTCATGAGCGCCGCCGAACCATACCACTGCGCGGGCGCCCCTGCCTCTGGGGGCAGCGCAGCGGCTCAGTTGGCAAATGAGTTGGTCAATGAGGCCGCAAGCGTGGGGGTCCTTCCATGAGCACTTTCTCCAATTACCCCGGGCGGTACTGGCACGCGTTGGATGACGGACGCATCCAGTGCGACCTGTGCCCGCGCGACTGCCGTCTGCACGACGGCCAGCGCGGCGCGTGCTTCGTCCGCCAGCGCGTCGGTGACGCGATGGTGCTGACCACTTACGGGCGATCGTCCGGATTCTGCATCGATCCGGTCGAAAAGAAGCCGCTCAACCAGTTCTATCCGGGCTCCAGCGTGTTTTCGTTCGGGACTGCCGGCTGCAACCTCGCCTGCAAGTTCTGCCAGAACTGGGACATCTCGAAGTCGCGCGAGATGGATACCCTGATGGATCAGGCGTCGGCCGATAAGATCGCGCGCACCGCACAGTCGCTCGGCTGCCGGAGCGTTGCCTTCACCTACAACGATCCGGTGATCTTCGCCGAGTACGCGATGGACACGGCTGACGCCTGTCATGAGCTGGGGATCAATGCGATCGCGGTCACCGCGGGCTACATCGGCGTCGAGGCCAGGCGCGAGTTCTACGCCAAGATGGACGCGGCCAACGTCGACCTGAAGGGCTTCACCGACGAGTTTTACGTCAAGCTCTGCGGCGCGCGCCTGCAGCCGGTCCTCGACACGCTCGTCTACCTGGTGCATGAGACCACGGTGTGGACCGAGATCACGACGCTGCTGATTCCTGGCAAGAACGATTCCGACGCGGAGATCGAGGCCGAAGCGAAATGGGTCATGCGCGAGCTCGGTCCCGACGTGCCGCTGCATTTCACGGCGTTCCACCCCGATTACAAGATGACGGATATCGCGCCCACGCCGGGATCGACGCTTACGCGGGCGCGCCGAATCGCGCGCGCCGAGGGACTCCGCTACGTCTACACGGGCA
>VBCL01000182.1 GCA_005888865.1 Betaproteobacteria bacterium
TCCGTCCGGCCCTGAGCGCACCATTGAACGCATCACCCGAAGTTTGCGAGGGCCGCCGCGCGATAAGGACGTAGACGGGTGATCAGCGCTCGAGCCGAGCCCCTCGCAGTGCCGGACGGCTTGTGGAGCGTGACCATGCGATTCTCGACGTGCCTCAAAGCGCCAATCGCGCTGGCCCCGCCGGCGTTGACCGGGCTCCTGGCGCTCTTCGTAGTGCTGGCGCTCTCCACGTACGCGTCGGCGCAGGCGGCATCGATGCCGCCGACGGGAACGATTCGCGGCGGTGCGGTGCCGCTGCCGCGCGACGAGATCACACCGCAGCAACGTGCGCGCATCAAATCGACGCTCGATTCCAACGTCGAGGCGTTGCGCCGTGCCGGCCGCCTCCCTGCAATGTCGCCCAGGGTCGCGCCGGTCTCTCCGCTTCAGTGGCCGCTGTTGCTCGTTCTCGGCCATCCGGAGAAAGTCGCCCGCACCATCACCAACTATGTCGATCACGACCCCGGGTACCCGGACCAGCTCCAGGACTACAACTGCGGGACCCGCACCTACGACCAGGCGAATGGCTACAACCATCAGGGCACCGACATCACGTCGTTCCCCTTCGGGTGGCGCAAGATGGACAACGATGAAGCGATCGTCGTCGCGGCCGCGTCGGGCGCCATCGTGATGAAGGAGGACGGACAGTTCGATCGCAGCTGCGAGCTCAACGACAACCTGTGGAATGCGGTATACGTCCGGCATCCCGACGGGTCCACCGCATGGTACGGGCATCTCAAGGCGGGTTCGCTCACGAGCAAGGGGTTGGGTGCATCGGTGGAGGCGGGCGAGTTCCTGGGTGTGATGGGAAGCTCCGGCGATTCGACCGGGCCGCACCTGCATCTCGAGATCCACGACAGCAGCGGACAGCTCATCGATCCGTTCGCTGGCAGCTGCAACACCTTCAATGCCGAATCATGGTGGGCGCAGCAACGACCCTATAACGAGCCCGCGATCGACCTGGTCATGACCGGAGACGCTCCCGTCGATTTCACGTCGTGTCCGACGCCCGAAGTGGAGCATCGCAGCTCGTACTTTCAGCCGGGGCAACTCGTGTTCCTCACCGCTTTTCTCACCGACCAGCAGCGCTCCGACGCGTCCGTGTTCAACGTCTATGCGCCCGACGGCACGCTGTACGCCACGACCTCGATCGCCAGTGACGCCGACTATTACGCGGCGTCCTTCTGGGAATGGTCGGTCACGCTGCCCATGATCGGTCCGGCTGGCATGTGGCGCTTCGAGGTGGCGTTCAGCGGGAAGACGCAAAGCGTCACCTTTCAGGTCGGCGCGAGCGAGCCGCCGCGCACCGAAATTGTCGAGTACTACGCTGCATCGCTCGGTCATTACTTCATGACGGGATTGTCCCTCGAGCAGGCCATCCTCGACGCCGGCACTCCGATCGCGGGATGGACGCGCACGGGCAAATCATTCCCGGCGTATTCGGACATTGGCGCCGGATTGTCGACCGTGTGCCGCTTCTTCGGCAGGCCGGGAGTCGGCTTCAACACGCACTTCTACACGGCATTCGACTTCGAATGCGACGCGCTCAAGCCGGAGGCAGCCTGGATCTTTGAGGGCAACGTTTTTTATATCGCCGCCGACGTCCTGCAGTGCCCGGCCTCGACCCGCCCTGTGTTCCGCCTCTACAACAACGGCATGGGTGGCGCGCCCAACCACCGCTACACGACGAGCTGGCCGGTGATCGATGCGATGCAGGCGCAGGGCTGGCTGCTCGAGGGTCTGGTTTTCTGCGCTCCCCTCTGACGCGTCGCGGCCACGCGGGACTTACTCAGAAGCTCCCAAATCGCCGATAATAGCGGCGCCGTACCCGCACCAAACCCGCAGGGCCGCCCCGAGCGCGAATTGCGCCCCTGGGGACAGCGCAGCGGGGCACAAATGACCGCCGCTTTGAACATCGCCGACCTGCGCCGCGAATATCAGCGCGCTTCTCTCTCCGAAACCGACGTCGATCCCGACCCGCTGCGCCAGTTCGGGTCCTGGCTGCAGCAAGCCATTGCGGCGAAGCTTCCCGAACCGACCGCGATGACGCTCGCGACGGTCGGTGGTGATGGCACGCCGGCTGCGCGCATCGTCCTGCTCAAGGGTGCGGACGCCGCAGGCTTCGTTTTCTTCACGAACTACGAGAGTCGCAAGGGCGCGGAGCTCTCGGCTCATCCGGAAGCGGCGCTGCTTTTTCACTGGGTCGAGTTAGAGCGCCAGGTGCGCATCGAGGGCACGGCGAGCAAGCTCGTCCCGGAGGATTCCGACGCCTATTTCGCTTCGCGCCCGCACCTCGCACGCATCGGTGCCTGGGCGTCGCCACAAAGCCGGGTCATTCCCGATCGGGAATGGCTGGAGCGCGAGGTCGCCGCGGCGCGCGATCGCTTCCCGGGCGAGCAGGTGCCGCGACCGCCGCACTGGGGCGGGTATCGGGTCGAGCCGAGGACGATCGAATTCTGGCAGGGCCGCGCATCGCGGTTGCACGATCGGCTCCGCTATGGCCGCGATGGCGGGTCCTGGCGGATCGAGCGCCTCGCGCCGTGACCCTCCCGGGCGAGCGGCGCTCGCGCACGTTGCTGGCGCTGATCGGCCTCGGGATTCTCAACCACACCGTTCTCGCGGGAAGTCGCGTCGCCGTTTCGCTGTACGCACTCTCGCAGGGCGCATCGCCCTTCGTCGTCGGTTCGCTGCTTGGCCTCTACTCATTCCTGCCGATGTGGCTTGCGATCGGTGCGGGCCGCTTATCGGACCGGATCGGGGTGCGGCGGCCGATGGTGGTGGGTTCGTGCGGCATCGCACTCGGCGCGGCCCTGCCGTGGATGTTCCCCGGGCTCATCGCGCTGTTCTTCACCACCGCGCTGATCGGCCTCGCGTTCATGCTGTTCCAGGTTGCGGCCCAGAACGTGACCGGGGCGCTGGGCCCGCTCGAGGACCGCGCGAGGAATTTCGGCCTGCTCGCGCTCGGCTATTCGGTCTCCGGGTTTTCGGGCCCGCTTGTCGCGGGTGTGCTGATCGATCACGCCAGCTTCGAGGCCACCTTCGTCACATTCGCGCTCCTGCCGCTGGTGCCGGCGGTTGTCCTCGGGCGCGGCGGGCTGGCATTGCCGCAGCCGCACACCGTGCACACGCAGGCCACCGCGGGTGGGGTGGCTGCGTTCTTTCGCAATCGACACATGAGGCGGGTATTCATCGTCAACGCGCTGTTGTCCATGGCCTGGGATCTGCACACGTTCTTCATCCCGATCTACGGAGCGCGACTCGGACTGTCGGCGTCGGTCATCGGCATCATCCTGGCCTCCTTCGCGGCCGCGACGTTCGTCGTGCGCCTGGTGATACCCTGGATCGCGCGGAGATTCTCCGAGCTGGAGGTGCTGACGACGGCGCTGTTCGTCGCCGGCGGCGCTTACGCGCTGTTCCCTCTGGTTGCGAGCGTCGGCCCGCTGCTCGCGCTGTCGTTCACGCTGGGACTCGCGCTGGGCAGCGGCCAGCCGATGGTGATGTCGTTATTGCACAGCATGGCTCCCGCGGGCCGCATGGGCGAGGCGGTGGGCGTACGCATGTCGATCATCAACGCATCGACGTTCGCCGTGCCGCTCCTGTTCGGCGCGATCGGCTCGTCGGTCGGAATCGGGCCCGTCTTCTGGCTTGTCGGCGGCGCGCTCGCGGGCGGCGGCTTCTTCGCGCGGCGGCGTTAGGTTTCTTACGCTTTCAGCCGGTCGATGAATTCCTTGCGGAACTTCGCGACCTTCGGCGCGACGACGAATTCGCAGTAGGGTTGCCGGCGATTACGCTCGAAATATTGCTGGTGATAACCCTCGGCCTTGTAGAACGGCGCTGCATCGGAGACCTCGGTCACGATCGGACCGTCCCAGAGCTTCGCCCGCGTGAGTTCCGCAATCACGCTTTCCGCATCGGCGCGCTGTTCGGCGTTCTGGCAGAAGATCACGGAGCGGTACTGGGTTCCGACGTCGCCGCCCTGACGGTCCTTGGTCGTCGGATCGTGGATGGCGAAAAAAACCTTCAGCAGATCTCGGAACGAAAGCGCCGCGGGATCGAAGGTTACGCGCACGACTTCGGCGTGACCGGTGCGCCCGGAGCACACGTCCTCGTAGCTCGGGTTCGCGGCGGCTCCGCCCGCGTAGCCCGATTCCACCGCGAGCACCCCGCGCAAACGGTCGAATACAGCTTCGAGACACCAGAAGCAGCCGCCGCCGAGCACCGCGGTCGGCGTTGACGATGCGAATGATGGCGCTTCGATCATGACGTTCTCCTTGAGCCAAGCATAACGCGGTTTGCGCGCAGCGTGCACGGCCGGAGCCGTGCACCAGGACTCCGGTTGACAGGCGCTTGAAGCGGGCAAACCCGGCCGGCCTTATGCGCCTCGGGTTTGAGGCGCACACGCGCGATGCGATAATCGACGGTCCGCCCGCTCGCAAGACGGCGACCTGCGGTGGGTTCATGCTCGCGCGATTCCTGGCCTTCATCTCCTTCCTGCGCCGTCTGGTGCGCCGTTTGACCGGTGTCGGGCTCGCCCGGACTACGGCGAGCCTTTCCTATACGACGCTGCTCGGGCTCGTGCCGCTGTTCACCGTTGCCTTCGCGTACGTGGCGCGGTTCCCGATGTTCGAACGCTCGCAGGCGGCACTGGAATCGTTCCTGCTCCGTTACTTCCTTCCCGGGAGCGGCACGGTCGTGCGTCAATACCTGGCGGAGTTCACGACCAAGTCGGCTCAGCTCAAGGGGTTTGGCACCGCTTTCGTCATCCTGACCGCGGTGTTGCTGGTCGCGGAAGTCGACCGCGAGATCAATGCCATCTGGGGCACGCGCCAGCCGCGATCGCTGGCGCGCCGCATCGTTGTCTATGCGCTCGGATTCACCGCTGGGCCGGCGCTCATCGGTGCGGCGATTTACTACACGAATTGGATCGTCGAGCATTCGATCGGGGCGACGACCATCGGCGCCGAGGCGCTCACGGTGCTGAGCGAACCGGCCTCGCTTCTGGTCGATACCGCGGGGTTTACGCTGATCTACGCGCTGGTTCCCGCGCGTCGAGTGCCGTTCAAGATCGCGCTGTTCGGAGGGCTGCTGGCGGCCAGCGCATTCGAGGCCGCCAAGTACGGGTTTCATTTCTACATCACGCACTTTCCAACGTACCAGGTCGTCTACGGGGCGCTCGCCGTCCTGCCCCTGTTTCTGCTCTGGATCTACGTGTCGTGGTTCATCGTGCTGGTCGGCGCGGCGGTCACCGCGACGCTGGCCGAGAACGGGAACGGTTCGCGCCGCCGGCGTTAAGGCGAAAACGTCGGACCGCAAGCGCGCGACGTGCGCCGAGAGCAGGGATTCGAACATTCCGGGCGTCTTGACGCGTTCTCGCGGCACGCTGTTGCTCGGGTCGTCGGCCATGACGGCTTGCCGAACGACAGCCGCCAAGCTAGAGTGCACGCTTTGCGTCGACGGAGCACTCGAGTCGTGTGGTCGATCATCCAAGCAGCAGGCTGGCCGATCTGGCCGCTGATCTTCGCGTCGGTCATTGCCTTGGCGCTGATTCTGGAGCGGCTGTGGTCGTTGCGCCAAAGCGTTGTCGCTCCGGTGGGCATGGTCGATAAAGTCCTGAGCGATCTGAAACAGGCCAGTGCCGCGTCGGAGCTCCTCGCCAAGACCGCGCAAAAGGGGCCACTCGGTCGCGTCCTCGCGGCGGGGCTCGCCAACGTGAAAAGCCCCCGTCCGGTGATGAAGGAGGCGATCGAGGAAGTCGGCCACCTGGTCGCCCACGACCTCGAGCGCTTCCTCACCACGCTGGGCACGATCGCCGCGATGTCGCCGTTGCTCGGTCTGTTCGGCACGGTCGTCGGCATGATCGAGATCTTCGGCTCGCAAACCGCCGCGGGCTCGAATCCGATCCAGCTCGCGCATGGCATTTCGGTCGCGTTGTATAACACCGCATTCGGCTTGATCGTCGCGATCCCGAGCATGATCTTCTACCGCCATTTCCGCGCCA
>VBCL01000183.1 GCA_005888865.1 Betaproteobacteria bacterium
GTTGGGGAACCAGCCGAAATGCCACACCACGCCGATCGCGCCGACGACGATCAGGGTGATGGGGAGGGCGGCGTTGCGCATCGTGGATTCGATGAGCGGTCGATCGCGGATCGTCGTCCCGCCCGAGTGTCAAGCCTTGGTGTAAATCTCCGAGCCTTTCTTCACGAACTCGACCGCTTTCTCTTCCATTCCCTTGCGAAGGGCAACCGACTCGTCCACGCCAAGCTTCGCGGCGTAGTCGCGCACGTCCTGCGTGATCTTCATCGAGCAGAAGTGCGGCCCGCACATCGAGCAGAAGTGCGCGAGCTTGGCGCCGTCCTGCGGCAGCGTCTCATCGTGGAACTCGCGCGCCTTGTCAGGATCGAGACCGAGGTTGAACTGATCCTCCCAGCGGAACTCGAAGCGCGCCTTGGACAGCGCATTGTCGCGGATCTGCGCGCCAGGGTGGCCCTTGCCGAGATCGGCCGCGTGCGCGGCGATCTTGTACGCCATGATGCCATCCTTGACGTCGACCTTGTTGGGCAGCCCGAGATGCTCCTTCGGCGTCACGTAGCACAGCATCGCCGTGCCGTACCAGCCGATCATCGCCGCGCCGATCGCGCTGGTGATGTGATCGTAACCGGGCGCAATGTCGGTCGTGAGCGGCCCGAGCGTGTAGAAGGGCGCCTCGCCGCAAAGACGAAGTTGCTCGTCCATGTTGTGCTTGATCAGGTGCATCGGCACGTGGCCGGGACCCTCGATCATCGTCTGCACGTCGTGCTTCCAGGCGATCTGCGTGAGCTCCCCGAGCGTGGCGAGCTCCGCCATCTGCGCCTCGTCGTTGGCGTCGTAGCCGGAGCCCGGACGCAATCCGTCGCCGAGGCTGAACGACACGTCGTACGCCTTCATGATTTCGCAGATATCCTCGAAACGCGTGTACAGGAACGATTCCTGGTGATGCGCGAGGCACCACTTGGCCATGATCGATCCGCCGCGGCTGACGATGCCCGTCATGCGCTTCGCGGTGAGCGGAATGTAGCGGAGCAGCACCCCGGCGTGAATCGTGAAATAGTCCACGCCCTGCTCGGCCTGCTCGATCAGCGTATCCCGGTAGATCTCCCAGGTCAGCTCTTCCGCACGGCCATCGACCTTCTCCAGCGCCTGGTAGATCGGCACGGTCCCGATCGGCACTGGCGAGTTGCGGATGATCCACTCGCGCGTCTCGTGGATGTTCTTGCCGGTCGAGAGGTCCATGACCGTATCGGCGCCCCAGCGCGTCGCCCAGGTCATCTTCTCGACCTCTTCCTGGATCGACGAGGACACGGCGGAATTGCCGATGTTGGCGTTGATCTTCACCAGGAAGTTGCGGCCGATGATCATCGGCTCGGTCTCGGGATGGTTGATGTTCGCCGGGATGATCGCGCGTCCGCGCGCAACTTCGTCGCGAACGAACTCAGGCGTGACCTGTGCGGGGATCGAGGCGCCGAAGCTCTGTCCCGCATGCTGGCGCGTGACCAGCTCGGGCAACGTCGCGAGCATCGTCTCGCGCCGTGCGTTTTCGCGGATGGCGATGAACTCCATCTCCGGCGTGACGATGCCCCGACGCGCATAGTGCATCTGGGTGACGTTGGCACTCGCGCCGTTGACCCCTGCAGCGCGGCGCGGCTTGCGCTGGAGATCGAAACGCATCCCGGACAAGGCCGGATCGACGAGCCGCTCGCGGCCGTACGCCGAGGTCGGGCCGTCGAGCTCGACCGTATCGCCGCGCTCATCGATCCAGCCCGCGCGGAGCGGCGGCAGTCCCGCGCGAATGTCGATTCGAACGGCGGGGTCGGTGTACGGGCCGGAGGTGTCGTAGACGCTGATCGGCGGGTTCGCTTCGACGCCGAACGAGGCCGGCGTGTCACTTTGCGCGATCTCGCGCATCGGCACGCGGATATCCGGCCGCGAGCCCTCGACGAATATCTTTCTTGAATTGGGAAGCGGCTGTACCGCCGCGTCGTCGACGTGCGCGTCGCGGGCGAAGAATCGGTCGTTGGCGTTCATTGCGCTCCTTAAGCGAGCCGCGGACTTTGGGCGGGGGAGCGGTGCGAGGAGCTTTCGGGCAACTGCACGCTTCCCTGCGCCGGCATTATCCGCACAGGTACCAAGGGTGTGATCTCACCATCCCGCACCTGCGGGAGGACCCCTAGCGTCAGGCAACAAAGTTACGCCGTTCCAACGACCGCGGCAAGCCTGCGGCCGGACAGCCCATCCATGACCCGTCTCGCGCCAGCGCGCGACAAGTGCTAATGTGGCTCGCGTCTTTCTCGGGGAGGAGGTCGAACCATGAGGCTCATGCAACGCGCAGGGTTGTCGGTCGTGGTCCTGGCGGGGGGGGTGGTCTTGTGGACGTTGGCCTCGGAAGCCAGCGCGCAGGAAGTCACCGTACTGTGCAACTACGAGGTCGACTGGTGCGAGGCGATGAAAGCCGCGTACGAGAAGACGACCGGGTCGAAGGCGGTATTCATCCGCCGCACCGATGGCGAGAGCCTGGCCCAGATCCGCGCGGAGAAGGGCAACCCGCGCGCCGATGTCGTTCACGCCGCCGAGTCCGCGTCGGCCAAAGCGCTGGCCGCCGAAGGGCTGCTCGAGGCGTACAAGTCGCCCATGGTGGGGGAGTTGCACGACTGGGCGCAGAAGATCGCCGAAGACAACAAATACTTCCAAACGCCCATTTACACCGGCGTCCTGGGGTTCGGCTACAACACGGAGCTCCTTTCGAAGAACAAGATGCCCGAGCCGAAATGCTGGAAGGACCTGGCGAATCCCGCCTACAAGAACGAGATCCAGATGGCCAATCCCGGAACGTCGGGCACCGCGTTCAATACGGTCGCGACTATCCTGCAGCTCATGGGCGAGGACCAGGGCTTCAAGTTCCTCGCGGAAATGAACAAGAACGTCAACCAGTACACGCGCTCGGGGACCGCGGGCATTCGTGCCGCCGGCAAGGGCGAAACCACGATCGGCATCGCCTTCCTCCACGACTCGGTGGCGCAGGCCGTGCAGGGCTACCCGATCAAGACCGTCGCGCCCTGCGAAGGCACCGGCTACGAGATCATCTCCTCGGCGATCATCAAAGGCGGCCCGAATCCGGAAGGTGCCAGGAAGTGGATGGATTTCGTGCTCTCACCCGCTGGCCAGAACGTCGCGATCACGGTCAACAAGTTCCAGATCCCGTCGAACAAGAACGCGCAGGTCCATCCGCTCGCGCCCAAGCCTTCGGACGTGAAGCTGATCAAGATCGATCTCGACAAGTACGGTTCGAAGGAAGGACGCGAACGGCTGCTCTCGCGGTGGGAGAACGAGGTGTTCAAGGCGCCGAAGTGACGCAACCGTCCAAGAGCAAGACGCGAAGCGGCGCGGCGATTGGAGACGGCTGCGTCATACCGGCGAAGGCCGGTATCCAAGTCGGTCAGCGGCCCCACCGAGGAAACTGGGCCCCGGCCTCCGCCGGGGCGACACTTCGTAACAGGTAGACGTCCGAGACCGATGCGACGCGTCGTCGGTCCCTGGCTTGCCGTCGCCTGGTTCGGCTTCGCCGTTCTCCCGTGGAACGCCATCGGCGGCGGCGGTTTCTTCGCCTTCGACTGGCTCGCGCAATATCCTTTCGGCCTCGCATCGGCGCCGGCGCTGGTGCAGCTCGTCGGGCATCGCCGCTTCTGGCTGTTGCCGTTGTTCGTGCTGCTGCTCTTCGCGCTCGCGCTGCTGCGCGAGCCTCGTGACGCAGCGAACCGTAGGCGGCACGCGCTCCCCGTCGTTGCCGTAGGCGGTGGCCTCATCATCGCCGTTGCGGCGATCGCGCTCGCGATCGATATCAACGGCTGGACCGTGCCTCAATTGGCGCGCCTGTTAGGCGAGCTGCCGCGCCGGCAGCCGGGCCTCGGTTACGGCGCGCTCGTCCTCGCTGGGGCCGCGCTCGCCATTCTTTGCCACGGGCTCGCGCTGCGCGGGTGGGCGGGGGGCAACACGTTCGTCGCCGCCGCGATCGGCGCGTCGATGGCCGGGGTGGGGCTCTTCACGCTCTATCCGCTCGGGCGGCTCTTCGAGCACGCGTTCCTCGACGCGTCCGGTCACGCGTCGCTCGCGGCGCTCACCAGCCGCATCGCGAGCAGCAGAATCTGGGGCGTGGGCGGCATCGTCTGGAACACGCTGCAGCTCGGACTGATGACCGCGTCCGCGGCGACGTTGCTCGCGCTCGGCTTCGTGCTGATCGTCACGCGAACCCAGCTTCGCGTCCGCCGTCTCGTCAGCGTGCTTTCGGTGCTGCCGATGATCACACCTCCGTTCGTGATCGGGCTCGCGCTGATCCTGCTGTTCGGGCGCTCCGGAGCGCTCAACGCATTGCTCGAATGGGGATTCGATATCCGCCCGACGCGCTGGATCTATGGACTGCCGGGCGTGTGGCTCGCCCAGACATTGGCGCTGACGCCCGTCGCCTATCTGGTGCTGGTGGGCATCGTCGAGGGGATCAGCCCGGCGCTGGAAGAGGCTTCGCAGACACTGCGCGCCTCGCCGATGCAGACCTTCGCCACGATCACGCTGCCGCTGATGGCGCCGGGTGTGGCCAACGCGTTCCTGATCGTGTTCATCGAGAGTCTCGCCGATTTCGGCAATCCGCTGCTGCTCGGCGGCAATCTGGAGGTCCTGTCCACCGCAATCTACTTCGCGGTGGTCGGCGTGCAGCAGGATCCGGGACGCGCCTCGGTGCTGGCGGTGATCCTTCTCGGTTTTTCGCTCGCGCTTTTCCTCGTCCAGCGGCGGCTGCTGGCGAAGCGGAGCTTCGTGACCATAGGCGGCAAGGGCGACGGGGGCTCCCGCACGCCGCTGCCGCGAGCCGTTATCGCCGCGGCCGCGGGCGTGGCTTTGCCGTGGGCTGCGCTGGCTGTCGTGATCTATCTGATGATCTTCAGCGGGGGCTTCTTCGAGAAATGGGGCCTCAACCACGCGCTGACGCTGCGCCACTACGTCACCGCCTTCGGCGTGGCAATCGAGAACGGCAAGCTTGTCTGGACCGGCGGCGCCTGGAGCTCGTTCTCAACCACGCTGATGATCGCTGTGACCGCAGCGCCGCTCACAGCGACGTTCGGGCTGGCGGTCGCGTATCTTCTCGACCGTCAGCGCTTCGCAGGTAAGCGGGCGTTCGAATTCATGGCGATGCTGAATTTCGCCGTTCCCGGTACGGTCGTCGGCATCGCGTACATTCTTGCCTTCAATACGCCACCGGTGGAATTGGCGTATACGGGGCTCATCCTCGTGGTCTGCTTCGTCTTTCGGGACATGACCACGAGCATGCGGGCGGGGCTGGCCGCCATGAGCCAGATCGATCCGAGCCTCGACGAAGCATCGGCGACGCTGCGCGCCGGCACATTCACTTCGGTACGCCGAGTGATTCTGCCGCTCATCCGGCCGGCGGTCGTCGCCGCGCTCGTCTACAGCTTCATCAGCGCGATGACGTCGATCTCCGCGGTCATCTTTCTGACGAGCCCGCGCTTCGACATGGCCACCGTCAACATCGTCGGCCGCGCCGAGGTCGGCGAGTACGGGTACGCGACGGCGTACGCTTCGGTGCTGATCGTGCTGATGGTGATCGCGGTACTCGCGATCCGGTTTCTTGTCGGAACGCGTCAACTGTCGCGGCGCGAGGTGCTCGCGGCGGGCTGACACAGAACAGACGAGAGTTGCGAGTCCA
>VBCL01000184.1 GCA_005888865.1 Betaproteobacteria bacterium
ATGGTGGCCAAGGGCGGAATTGAACCACCGACACACGGATTTTCAGTCCGCTGCTCTACCAACTGAGCTACTTGGCCAAGCGCGCGATTTTACCAGATCGCCTGCGTCCGCCGTAAGCCCGAAAACACCCGCTATTCACGGAAGAAGGCGAGCAACTCCGCATAGGTCTCGTCGGGCGCCTCTTCCGCGAGGTAATGCCCGCACGAAAGCGCCTTGCCGCGCACGTCGTTGGCAACGTTTTTCCAGTCCGCGACAGGATCGAAGAGCCGATGCACTACGCCCTTCGTGCCCCACAGCACGAGCAACGGGCAACTGACCTTGCGCCCGGCGTCGGCGGCGTCGTGCTCGAGATCGAGCGTCGCCGCGGCACGGTAGTCCTCACAGGAGGCGTGGATCGTTGCCGGATCGCTGAAGCAACGCTCGTATTCCGCGTACGCGCGTCGATCGAAATGGTCGATCGTGGAGCCCCAGCCGCCGAGCTTCTTCCGAAGGTAATACGCCGGGTCGGCGCCGATGAGACGCTCGGGCAGGTCGTACGGCTGGATCAGGAAGAACCAGTGGTAATACGCGGTTGCGAACGCCTTGTCGGTCTTGGCGTACATGGCCGCGGTCGGTGAGATGTCGAGGACCGCGAGGCGTGCGACGCGCTCGGGGTGATCGCGGACGAGGCGATGCGCCACCCGGGCGCCGCGATCGTGTCCGGCGAGCGCGAAGCGCTTGAAGCCGAGGGCTCGCATCACGTCGACCTGATCCCGAGCCATCGTGCGCTTCGAGTAGGCTCGATGATCCGCTTCGCCGGGCGGCTTGGCGGAATCGCCGTAGCCGCGCAGATCGGTGCAAACAACGGTGAAATGCGCCGCAAGCCGCGGCGCCATCTTGTGCCACATCGCATGCGTCTGAGGATAGCCATGCAGGAGCAGCAACGGCGGCCCGCGACCGCCGATCACCAGATTGATTTCGGCGCCACTGGTCGAGATGCGCCGCGGCTCGAAACCCGGAAAGAGCATCGACGTCGTCATTCAGGAATGTTCTGCAACCAAGCCAATCGGTGCATGCCCTCAGCCGAGCATCGCCTGCACACGCTCGCGCGTCATTCCGACCGACGCCGCAGCATCGATCAGATCCGCACAGGTCTTGTCGTCGACGGGAACGCCGCGCGAGGATCGTTCTTTGCGCGTCATTCTTTCGACGTCGCCCGGCAGCAGCACCGGTGTTTCGGATCGAGCAGGCGGCGACGCCTTGACCCAGGCAGCGAAGCGCGCGATCTCTGCCGCGACCGCACCCTGCGCATCGTAGACCTGCGGCGCGATGTAGATCGACAACATGTTGTTGCGCAGAACGTCGTCGGCAGGGTCCGAGCTCTTTCCGGTGGAGATCGCCCCGGCCAGAAGATCGGTGACAATCGACAGCCCGGAGCCCTTGTGCCCGCCGACTGTCAGGAGTGCTCCGCCGTCGTAGAAATCCTTCGGCTCGGTCGTCGGCTGCCCGTGCTTGTCGATGATCCAGCCCTCGGGCACGCGCTCGCCGCGGTTGAGCGCGACCATCAACTTGCCTTCCGCCGCCATCGACGTGGTCATGTCGACGATGATCGGATCGCCGCCCGCAACGGGCACACCAATAGTGATCGGGTTGGTGGACAATCGGCGGTCGCTGCCTCCGAAGGGCGCGACGCGCTGCGCGCCCGAGGTATTCAGGAAATGCAGCGACACCTGATTAGCTTCGGCGCCGAGCTCGGCCCAGTCGCCGACGCGCCCCAGATGCCCTCAGTTGCGCAAACCCACCAGCGCGATCCCGGCCTTCGCCGCTTTAGCGATCCCGATCTTGCCCGCGAATTCACCCACGACCTGGCCGAAGCCCCGATTGCCATCGACGATCGCGATCGCGTCGCTGTCGAAGACGATGGTCGGAATCTGATTGGGTTTGACCCAGCCTTCGCGCATCCACTCCAGGTATTTACCGACGCGCAGCACGCCGTGCGAGTCGTGTCCAACCAGGTTGGAGTCGACGAGTCGCCGCGCGATGGTGGCCGCTTCGGCGGAGTTGCAGCCCGCGCCGTGCATGATCGCGGTGACGAGCTCGACCAGCTGGCGAGCGCCTACCGTGCGCACGTCAGTGGATCTCCGGTTCCGCGGTCGGCGCGGTGCCCTCGAGGAAATCGAAGTCGCAGCCCTCGTCGGCTTGCGTGATATGGCGCTGATAGAGCGCGCCGTAGCCGCGCTCGTAGCGCGGTTCGGGTCTCTTCCACGCCGCGCGCCGGCGCGCGAGCTCGGCGTCGCTCACTTTCAGCTCCAGGAGACGTTTCGGGACATCGAGCTCGATCAGATCGCCATCGTGCACCAGCGCCAGGGGTCCGCCGACGAATGACTCCGGCGCGACGTGCAGCACGCACGCGCCGTAGCTCGTCCCGCTCATCCGCGCATCCGAGATGCGCACCATGTCGCGCACGCCCTTCTCCAGCAGCTTCTTCGGGATCGGCAACTGGCCCCACTCCGGCATTCCCGGAGCGCCGAGCGGGCCCGCGTTCTGCAGCACGATCACCGAATCGGCGGTGACGGGGAGCGCCGGATCGTCGATCCGCGCCGCCATGTCGTTGTAATCGGCGAACACGACCGCCGGCCCGCGGTGCGTAAGGAGCTGCGACTCTGCGGCAGCGGGTTTGATCACCGCGCCGTTGGGTGCGAGGTTGCCCCGCAACACGGCGAGACTGCCGCTCGAGACCAATGCCTTTTCCCGCGGAAGAATCACCTCGCGGTTGAAGACTTCGGCGCCGGCGATATTCTCGCCCAATGTCCTGCCGTTCACGGTGCGCGCGTCGAGCGCCAGCAGATCGCCGATGTCTCTGAGCAGCGCACGCAGGCCGCCGGCGTAATAGAAATCCTCCATCAGAAACTTCCCGGCGGGACGGATGTTGGCGACGAGCGGCGTCTTTCGCGCGAGCTCGTCGAAGCGATCGATCGACAGCGCGACACCCGCGCGGCGGGCCACCGCCACCATGTGCACGACGGCGTTGGTCGATCCACCGATCGCGAGGACGGTAGTGATCGCGTTGTCGATGCTTGCCGCGGACACGACATCGCGGGGCTTCAGGTCCTCCCACACCATGTCGAAAATGCGCCGGCCGGTGTCGGCGGCCATGCGCGCGTGACGCGAATCCGCAGCGGGAATCGAAACGGCGCCCGGCAGCGTGAAGCCGAGGGCCTCGGCGGCGGAGGTCATCGTCGACGCGGTGCCCATGGTCATGCAATGCCCGGGCGAGCCCACTGCTCGTCGCTGACGTTGCCCGCGCGCTTCTCGGCCCAATACTTCCACACGTCGGAGCCACTGCCGAGCGGCTGATCGCGCCAGTTGCCGCGCAGCATCGGGCCCGCGGGCATGAAGATCGCGGGCAGGTTCATGCTGATCGCACCCATGAGCAACGCCGGCGTGGTCTTGTCGCAGCCGCCCATCAGCACCGCACCGTCGACGGGATACGAGCGCAAGAGCTCCTCGGTCTCGAGCGCGAGCAGGTTTCGATAGAGCATCGTGGTGGGCTTCTGGAAGACTTCCGCCAGCGCGATCGCCGGCATCTCCAGCGGAAACCCGCCGGCCTGCAGCACGCCGCGCTTCACTTCCTCGGCGCGCTGCCGGAAGTGGGCGTGACAGGCGTTGATGTCACTCCAGGTGTTGATGATTGCGATGATCGGCTTGCCGAGGTAGTCGCGGCGGGAGTACCCCATCTGCGCCGCGCGCGAGTGGTGCCCGAACTGCCGCATGTCGCTCGCGCCGAACCAGCGGTGCGAGCGCAGCTCTTCGGGCTTCCTGCGCCGGCTCATGCAATGCCCGGCGTTGCGGTGACGGCGCTCGTTCTCAAGGGGGCTGACTCCAGACAAGCGTGGGATCGCGCCCATTATAGCCGCCGGAACCCGCCTCGGACCCGCGGGTCCAAGCGATGGCAAGAGACTCGGGTTCGGACATGGCTCGCGCGCGATCGTCGCGTCGCGGCCGCAGCGCCGGTCGGGGCGTTGGCCTTTGACAAGGAGGTTGCAATGCTTCCCCAGCATTCGCGTTCCTGGCGGCGCGCTTCGCGGTGGCTGCTTGCGGCGGGCTCCGCGATCACGCTTTCTGCGTTCGCAGCCGACGAACCCGCCGCCGACAGCTCGACGAACGGCATCGACGCCGAGAAGTTCTTCAGCGCCATCGTCAAGGTACGCGCGCACGCGCTGCCGGATGCGCGCACCACGGCAATCCTGGGCTCGGAGCGCGAGGGAACGGGCACCGTCATCGACCAGGACGGTCTGATCCTGACCATCGGCTATCTGATCATCGAGGCCGACGAGGTCAACATCGTCGACGATCGAGGACGCTCGCTCCCGGCGAAGGTGGTCGGTTACGACCACGTCTCCGGCTTGGCGCTGGTGCGCTCGATCGTGCCGCTGGAAGCCTCGCCGCTGCCGCTCGGCGACTCGGCGAAGCTCGCGGAGAGCGATCCGGTGCTGATCGTGAACCACGGCGGGCGCGACGATGCGACGCTTGCCCAGGTCGTTTCGCGGCGTTCCTTCACCGGGAACTGGGAATACCTGCTCGACAACGCGATCTTCACCTCACCGCCGACGCTCAACTGGAGTGGAGCCGCGCTGGTCGGAAAGGACGGCTCGCTGCTCGGGGTCGGGTCGCTGATCCTGCGCGATGTCACCGAGGTCGAACCGCATCTGCCGGGCAACATGTTCGTACCGGTCGATGTGCTCAAACCGATCCTCAGGGATCTGGTCAAAACCGGCCAGCGTGCCGGGCCGGCGCAGCCGTGGCTCGGCGTGTCGGCGGACGAGATGCAAGGCCATCTGCTGGTGACGCGCGTGTCACCGGAAGGACCGGCGGATCGCGCCGGAGTCCAGACCGGCGATATCATCGTGGGTGTCGGCGGCGATGCCGTGCACTCGCAGGCCGAGTTCTACCGCAGGGTATGGGGCCGCGGCGCGGCAGGCAGCGAAATTCCGCTGCGCATCCTCCGGGGAGACGCCGTGCGCGAAGTGAAGGTCCGCTCGATCGACCGCGTCAAGTACTTCCGGCAGAAGACGAGCTACTGACCGCTCGGACGTTTTTGTAGCCCCTTGCGAACCGCGTACAATGCGCGCTGCCGGCGCGAGGCGCGGGCATGTCCATCTCGTGCTGCTGCCTATGCCGCTCTACGCCGCCACGATCTTTTTCAGCGCGTTTCTGCTGTTCCTGGTGCAACCGATCACCGCCAAGCAGATCCTGCCCTGGTTTGGCGGATCGGCCGCGGTGTGGACGACCTGCCTGGTCTTTTTCCAGACGACGCTGCTTCTCGGCTACGCCTATTCGGACGCGGTGACGCGCCGGCTGTCGGCAAAGGCGCAAGTCGGCCTCCACGTGGCTTTGCTCGCGGCGAGCTGCGCGCTCCTGCCGATCGTCCCGGGAATTCAATGGAAGCCCCTGGGAACGGAGAATCCGTCGCTGCGCATCCTCGGACTCCTCGCCGCGACGATCGGCTTGCCGTACTTCCTTCTCTCGACGACGAGCCCGCTGGTGCAGGCCTGGTTCGCCAGGACCTACCCTGGCCGCAGCCCGTATCGACTGTTCGCGCTGTCGAATCTGGCGTCGATGCTCGCGTTGCTCGGCTACCCCTTCGCGCTCGAGCCGTGGGTCACCACGCGGCTGCAGTCGTACGGCTGGTCCGGGGCGTACGCCGGCTTCGCATTGCTGACCGCCGCTTCCGGCGCATTCGCCTTGCGCGCGCCGGGCGCCGCGCTGGCGTCCGCGTCCGAACGCGGGTCGGGCGGCGAGTCGCGCGAAACACCCCCGGGACTCGGATGGCAGATCCTCTGGGCGACGCTCGCCGCCACCGGCTCGTTTCTGCTGCTGGCGATCTCGAACCACATCTGCCAGAACATCGCCTCCATTCCCCTGCTGTGGATCGCGCCGCTCTCGATCTACCTGCTCACGTTCATCATCTGCTTCGACGCCACGCGCTGGTACCGCCGTCAGATCTTCCTCCCCATGCTCGCCGCGGGGCTCGGCGTGATGGGCTGGACCCTTGCCGACAGCGATCTCACCCACCAGCTGCAATTGCAGATCGGCGTGTTCTGCGCCGGCTTGTTTCTCGCCTGCATGTTCTGTCACGGCGAGCTGGCGCGACTCAAGCCCTCGCCGCGGTATCTGACGCGTTTTTACCTGATGGTGTCGCTCGGTGGCGCGATCGGCTCGGCGCTGGTTGGCCTGGTTGCACCGCTCGTCCTGCCGGCGTATTTCGAGCTCGCGTTGGGGCTTGTCGCGTGCGCGGGCCTCCTCGTGTTTCAGGTCCGGCGCATGCACTTCGTATTCGTCGGGCTTGCCACCGCGTCGCTGCTGTTCTCGGTCGGCGCTGCCGGATGGAGCATCCACAACTTCTACGAGAATACGGTGCTTGCCACGCGCAACTTCTACGGCGTCCTTCGTGTCCAGGAGTGGAACGTCGGCACCGCGACCTACCACCGGTCGCTCATCCATGGCACCATCCTGCACGGCACTCAGTATCCCGGCCCCGCGCTCGAGCGACGCCCGACGAGCTATTACACGGAAACGTCCGGCATCGGACGAGCGCTGGAGTCGATGCATCCTTCGCTTCGGCCGCTGAAAGTCGGCGTCATCGGGCTCGGCACTGGAACGATCGCGACCTATGGCAGCAAGGGCGACGTCTACCGCTTCTACGATATCAATCCGGCGGTGATCGGCATCGCCAAGCGTGACTTCAGCTTCGTCGGCAAGAGCGACGCGACCATCGAGATCGCGCTGGGCGATGCGCGGCTGAACCTCGAGCGCGAGGATGCGCAGCACTTCGACGTGCTGGCGATCGATGCCTTCTCCAGCGACGCGATACCCGTTCACCTCATCACCTCCGAGGCGCTGGCGATCTACCGCCGCCACGTCAAGCCGGGCGGGATCATCGCCTTCCACGTCACCAACCGCTATCTCGATCTCGCCCCGGTCGTGCAGCAGCTTGCCGACGCGCAAGGGCTCCACGCCGTGCTCGTCGCTGACGACGGCGAGGAGCCCATGGGAAGCCGCAGCGACTGGGTCCTGCTCTCCGATAGCGAGGACGCGCTCGACGTCGAGGGGATCGACGAAGTGGCGGAGACGATCGAGCCGCATGCGGGCTGGCGGCTGTGGACCGACGATTTCAACAACATCGTGCAGGTCCTGAAGTCGACCGACTGAGTGCGCACGTCCGGGTCAGCGATATCAGAGGCACAACGCGTGCACATCCCCGATCTGCAGACGCTGCGTCCTTCGCCCGCGCGCGACCGCGTGGAGATTCTCGACCAAACACGATTGCCGCATGCGCGGGTGACCGTTTCGCTTGCGACCGCAACCGACGCGGCGCAGGCCATCCGCACGATGCAGGTCCGCGGCGCGCCGCTCATCGGCGCCACGGCGGCATTCGGCCTCGCCCTGGCGCTTCGTGGCGATGCCTCCGAGCGCAGTCTTGCCGAGGCGCATGCGCTGCTCCTCGCCGCCCGGCCGACCGCGGTCAATTTGCGCTGGGCGCTCGACCGCGTGCGCGTCCGCGTTGCGCCGCTCGCAACGCCTAAGCGCGCATCGGCCGCGTGGGATGAGGCGCAAGCGATCGCCGGGGAAGACATCGCGACCAACCGCGCCCTCGGCGAGCACGGCCTGCGCGTCATCGAGACGCTCGTCGCACAGAAGGAGCAGCCGCTGCAGATCCTGACCCATTGCAACGCCGGCGCGCTCGCCACGCTCGGCTGGGGCACGGCAACCGCACCGATTTACCTCGCGCATGGCGCCGGCATCCCGCTGCACGTCTGGGTGAGCGAAACGCGGCCGCGCCTGCAAGGCGCCCGGCTCACCGCCTGGGAGTTGCGCGCGCATGGCGTGCCCCACACGCTGATCGTCGACGCCGCGGGCGCCGCGCTGATGCGGCAGCGGCGCGTCGATCTGGTCCTGGTCGGCGCCGACCGGGTGACCCGCAACGGCGACGTCTGCAACAAGATCGGGACCTACGAGAAAGCACTCGCCGCGCGCGACAACGCCGTGCCGATGTACGCCGCGGTACCGTCGACGACGATCGACTGGACGCTCGCCGACGGCGACGACGTACCGATCGAAGAACGCGATGCGGCCGAGGTGCTGGTACCCGGCGGCGAGCCGATCGCGCCGGACGGCACGCACGTCGCCAATCCGGCGTTCGACATCACACCCGGGCGGTTGCTCACCGGGCTCATTACCGAGCGCGGCGTCTGCGCAGCAACGAGCGCGGGCCTTGCCGCGCTGTTTCCGGAGCATGCGCATGGATGAGCTGGCGCTGCGCGAAGAGATCATCGCCACGGCGATCGCCATGAACGCGCGAGGATTGAATCGCGGCAAGTCGGGCAACGTCAGCGCGCGTATCGACGCGGGGTTCCTGGTGACACCGACGGGGCTCGCCTACGACTCGATGCGACCTGAAGATATCGTCGCGATGACGCACGACGGCGCCGCGCGCGGATCGCGCCTGCCCTCGTCCGAGTGGCGGTTTCACCGCGACATCTATGCAGTACGCTTGGAGGTCACCGCGATCGTGCACGCGCACTCACCGTTCGCGACCACGCTCGCCTGCCTCGGGCGCGACATTCCGGCGTTCCACTACATGATCGCAGTCGCCGGCGGC
>VBCL01000185.1 GCA_005888865.1 Betaproteobacteria bacterium
GCGAGGCGCTCGAACGCGTGAGCCTGCCGCCGACGTGGTTTGTCGTGCTGACGCCGCCAGTGCAGGTTTCTACTGCGTCAATTTTCGCCGCGCCCGAATTGACACGCCAGACCCCGTCCGCGAGAATACGGGCCTTCCCCGAAACGTTCGGCAGCAACGATCTGCAGGCCGTTGCAGTCTCGCGGTTCCCGGAAATCGCGGCTTGTCTCGGCGCGCTTTCGCGCGAGGTGCCCAGCGGCGTCCGGGTCGGGATGTCGGGCTCCGGGAGCAGTGTCTTCGCGGCGTTCGCCGAAGAGGACGCCGCAGTGCAGACGTTATCGCGGGTGGCGCGTGCAGGCAACATTGCCGGGTTCGTGGCGCGGACGCTCGATCGCCATCCGCTGCAGCATTTCGCCGCGCCTTGAAGGTGCGGATGCGACGGGTCCCTTGGGGAGTCGCCAAGTGGTAAGGCACCGGATTTTGATTCCGGCATTCGTAGGTTCGATCCCTACCTCCCCAGCCAATCACAGCCACCGGCGGGTCGCGGGTCGCCTCCCCGCCGGCGGCAGATGCGAGTTCACTCCAGGAGCGCGCGATGGCGTTTGAGCGGATGCGCGTTTTCACGGGCAACGCGAATCCCAAGCTTGCGGAAGCGGTCGTCCGACACCTCAACGTGAGCCTCGGGCGCTGCATCGTCGGCCGGTTCTCCGACGGCGAGGTGATGGTCGAGCTCCTGGAGAACGTGCGCGGACGCGACGCATTCATCCTTCAGTCGACCTGCGCGCCGACCAACGACAACCTGATGGAGATCCTGGTGATGGTCGATGCGCTCAAGCGCGCCTCGGCCGGTCGCATCACCGCCGCGATCCCATACTTCGGCTACGCCCGCCAGGATCGGCGACCGCGCTCGGCGCGCGTGCCGATCACCGCCAAGGTCATCGCCGACATGCTGACCTCGGTGGGCGTCAACCGGGTCATGACGATGGACCTGCACGCCGACCAGATCCAGGGCTTCTTCAATATCCCGGTCGATAACGTCTACGCCACTCCAGTGCTGCTCGGCGACCTGTGGAAGCAGAACTACGACAACCTGCTCGTCGTGTCACCGGACGTCGGCGGCGTCGTGCGTGCCCGGGCGATCGCCAAGCGGCTCGATTCCGATCTCGCGATCATCGACAAACGCCGCCCGCGAGCGAACGTCGCGGAAGTCATGAACATCATCGGCGACGTCAAGGGGCGCAGCTGCGTGATCATGGACGACATCGTCGACACCGCGAATACGCTGTGCAAGGCGGCATCCGCGCTCAAGGAGAACGGTGCGCAGAAGGTCCTCGCCTATTGCACGCATCCGGTCCTCTCCGGTGGCGCGGTCGCGCGCATCGCGGAATCCGAGCTCGACGAGATCGTCGTCACCGACACGATCCCGCTTTCCGAGGAAGCGCGCGCCTGCAAGCGCATCCGCGCGCTTTCCTGCGCGCAACTGCTCGCCGAGACGATGACCCGCATCTCCAACGAGGAATCGGTCAGCTCGCTCTTCACGGAGTAGCGACGCGGCCGACACGCGACGATTGCTCTTGTAGCGACCGTTCAAGTAGGCCGCGGACGCGAGTTGGTTGCGACCGCATCGCGTTTTCGCATATAATTCAAAGCTTTCCCGGGCGCGGCTCGCGCGTCCGGATTGTCGCCACCGCGGACGACCGTCGGGCCTCGAGCGCCCGGCTCGAGGAAGGCCGCAGACAAAGGAGCAGGAGCATGGCAAACGAATTCACCGCATTTGCGCGCGGCGTCGAAGGCCGCGGCGCAAGCCGGAGGCTACGCCGCTCGGGCCGTGCGCCCGGCATCGTCTACGGAGGCACGGCGAATCCGCAGCCGATCGAGCTCGACCACAACGCGCTGGTTCACGCGCTGAAGAACGAGGCCTTTCACTCGACAATCCTGACGATGAAGCTCGACGGGCAGTCGCAGCAGGTGCTGCTGCGCGATGTGCAGATGCATCCGTTTCGCCGGGAGATCCTGCATGTGGACTTCCAGCGCGTGGATGCGAACCGCAAGATCCGCATGAAGGTTCCGCTGCACTTCATCAACGGCGAAAACGCGCCTGCGGTGAAGCTGTCGGGGGCGATCATCAGCCACGTGCTGACCGAGCTCGACGTTGCCTGTCTGCCGAAGGACCTGCCAACCTTCATCGAGGTCGATCTCTCGGAGCTCGCGCTCAACCAGTCGATCCACGTCACCGATCTCAAGCTTCCCGGCGGCGTGACCGCGGTATCCCACGGCGGAATGAACCCGGTGGTGGCGACCGCAGTCATTCCCAAGATCATCGCCGAGGTCGAGGAAGTCGCTCCGGAAGCCGGTGCCGAACCGGGCACGCCCGAAGCCGAGGCGGCTGCGGCAGCGGCAGGCGCAGAAAAACCCGACGAGAAGGGTGCCGAGAAAGGCGCGGAGAAGGGCACCGAAAAGGGTGCGGAGAAGGGCGCCGAGCGCGGTTCTGCGAAGAAGGGCGACAAGAAATAGCCCGACCGTCCAACAAGGGAGCCCGCCGGACCTTAATCCGGCGGGCTTTTTTGTTCGAAGGCCCGCGGCTTTAAGCGGCTCTCGCCATGGCACTTCCACTGCGTCTGATCGTGGGCCTGGGCAATCCCGGCCGCCAATACGCTTCGACGCGCCACAATGCGGGCGCGTGGTTCATCGAGCGGCTCGCGAGCGCACTGGGACTGACGCTTCAGGCGGAGACCCGATTCCAGAGCCTGGTCGCCCGAGGCCGCGCGGCGGACGGCACCGATTTCAGATTGGCGCTCCCGCGGAGCTACATGAACGAAAGTGGTCAGCCCGTTGCCGCGCTCGCCCGCTTTTATCGCATCTCGCCGCCGGAAATGCTCGTCGCGCACGACGAGCTCGATCTGAAGCCGGGCAGCGTCAAGCTCAAGCTCGGCGGCGGCAGCGCGGGTCACAACGGCCTCAAGGATGTCGTCGCGCAACTGGGCGACGGCGGGTTCTGGCGATTGCGGCTTGGCATCGGGCATCCGCGCGAGATCGAGCTCTCTGAGCAGGAAGTCGTCGACTATGTTCTGCATCCCCCGCGCACCGAGGACAAGGCGCTGATCGACGAGGCGATCGGAAGGGCGGTGGCGATCTGGCCGCATCTTTCGACCGGGGAGGTCGAGCGCGCGATGCTCGAGCTGCACACGCGGCCGCAAGCGCCTCCGCCCCAGCACCCTTCTCCAGACGAAGGGCGAAAATCGTGAGTTGCTTCGCGATCGCGAGAGGTCATAGAGCATGAGTCTGCGCTGCGGCATCGTGGGATTGCCCAACGTCGGCAAGTCGACGTTGTTCAACGCGCTCACCAAGGCCGGGATCGCCGCGGAGAACTATCCCTTCTGCACGATCGAGCCCAATGTCGGCGTGGTCGCGGTGCCCGACCCCAGGCTGGATGCCCTGGCCGCCATCGCCCGTCCGGCGCGCGTCGTTCCCGCGACGGTGGAATTCGTCGACATCGCGGGGCTCGTCGCCGGTGCGTCCAAGGGCGAAGGGCTCGGCAACCAGTTCCTCGCCAACATTCGCGAGACCGACGCCGTCGCCCATGTCGTGCGCTGCTTTGCCGACGACAACGTCGTGCATGTCGCGGGCGCGATCGATCCGCTGTCGGACATCGAAACCATCAACACCGAGCTGGCACTCGCCGACCTGGCGACGGTCGACAAGCAACTCGCCAAGTACGCCAAGGTTGCGCGCGCGGGCGGCGACAAGGAAGCCCAGCGCCTGGTGGCCGCTTTGGAGAAGGTGGCGGTGGGACTGAACGAAGCTACGCCGGCCCGAGCCATCGATTTGTACCCGGAGGAGCGCGCGGTGCTGAAGCCGCTCTTCCTGCTGACGATGAAGCCGACGATGTACGTCGCCAATGTCGAGGAGCATGGCTTCGTCGACAATCCGCTGCTCCGCGCCGTGGAGGACCGTGCCCGACGCGAGGGCGCGCCGGTGGTCGCGATCTGTGCCGCGCTCGAGGCGCAGATCGCCGACCTCGACCCCGCCGACAAGCAGATCTTCCTCGCCGACATGGGACTGGCGGAGGCGGGGCTCGAGCGGCTGATCCACGCGGGTTACAAGCTTCTCGGACTCGAGACGTATTTCACTGCGGGGCCCAAGGAGGTGCGCGCCTGGACGCTCACGCACGGCAGCACTGCGCCGCAAGCCGCGGGCGTCATCCACACCGATTTCGAAAAAGGATTCATCCGTGCCGAGGTGATCGCCTACGCGGATTTCATCGCCTGCAAGGGCGAGCAGGGCGCAAAGGAAGCCGGTAAGATGCGGCTCGAAGGCCGCGAGTACGTGGTCAAGGATGGTGACGTCATGCATTTTCGCTTCAACGTCTGATGGTTCGGCCGACCCCGGACACCGTAACGGTCATCGATCCGAGCTTCGCAACACGCAGGATCGTCCTCGCCGCCTGCGCCGCCCTGCTCCTCGCGAGCGCGTGCACCACCATGCGCTGGAAGATCGAGCCGCCGCAGATCACGCTCGAGAGCGTTCGCATCGTCAGGATCGCCGAGGGCAAGGCGGATCTTTCGGCCAGCCTCAGGCTCGCCAACAGGAATGACTTCGAGCTCGTGATCGACGCGATCGAGTTCGACCTCCTTCTCGACGGGCGTCCGGCCGCCACCAGCCGCACGGTGCACGTCGACGCGTTGCCCCCGGGTGGCGAGGCGAAGCTCGATCTGGGGGGGCGGATCGATGTCGCCGCGGTGGCGACCGCATTGATGACGCTCGGCTCTCAGCTTCCCGTGCCGTACGCATTGACCGGCACCGTCACGCTCAAGAACGGCACGGCGCTGGCGTTCTCGCGCAAGGGCGAAATACCGGTCGTGCGCTTCGATCGCGCGCTCGGCGCGCGGCCGTGACGACACGGCGTCTGCCCTTCACCAAGATGCAGGGGCTCGGCAACGACTTCGTCGTGCTCGACGGCACTCGCGAGCCGATCGAGCTCGCGCCGGCGACGATCCGGCGACTCGCGGACCGCCACCTTGGCGTCGGCTGCGACCAGGTGCTGCTGGTGGAGAGACCGACCCGCGCGGATGTCGACTTTCGTTATCGAATCTTCAACGCCGACGGCGGCGAGGTCGAGCAATGCGGCAATGGCGCGCGCTGCTTCGTCCTGTTCGTGCGCTCGCACGGTCTGACCGACAAGCGCGCGATTCGTGTCGAGACGGCGGGCGGAATCATCGAACCGACGCTCGACGCCGACGGGCGGGTGACCGTGGATATGGGTACGCCGCGTTTTCGCGCGGCCGACGTTCCGTTCATCGGCGGTGCGGGCGCGATCGTCGAGCCGCTGGAGATCGATGGTGCGACGGTCATGATCTCGGCGCTCTCGCTCGGCAACCCGCACGTCGTCCAGATCGTCGGCGACGTCGATGCCGCGCGCGTTTCCCGAAGCGCGTGAACGCGGGCTACATGCAGGTCGTCGATCGCGCTAACATTCGCCTGCGCGTCTGGGAGCGCGGTGCCGGGGAGACGCTCTCCTGCGGAACCGGAGCGTGCGCGGCCGCGGTCGCCGGCATTCGCCGCGGATTGATCGACTCGCCGGTGCGCGTTGCGACGCGAGGCGGCATGCTGACGATTGTGTGGGACGGGGACGGCACACCGGTCATGATGACGGGTCCGGCGGAAACCGTATTCGAAGGGCAATGGAACGTCCCGGAGTGATGACGACAATGGACGGGGATGAATCGATGGAAGCGAGCGCGGTCGCCGATTACCTCAAGGCGCATCCGGCGTTTTTCGAGCAGTACGCCGACCTTCTTGCGGAGATCTTCGTGCCGCACCCGCACGGAGGGCGCGCCATTCCCATCGCGGAGCGGCAGATCGTCACGCTGCGCGAGAAGAACGCGCAGTTCGAGACCAAGCTGCAGGAGCTGATCCAGTTCGGCAGCGAGAACGAGGCGATCAGCGAGAAGCTGCATCGCTCCACGCTCGCTCTGTTCGCGGCTCCGGATCTGGAGACGACGCTGGGGGTGCTCTACCATAGTCTGCTGGACGATTTCCGCGTGCAGCAGGTCGCGCTGAGGCTGTGGGGCAAGGTCCCGGAGCAGTCCTATCTGCCGGAGCTCGCGGCGACCAGCCAGGAGCTGCGCGAATACGCCGCGGCGCTCGGCGAGCCGTATTGCGGCACGCAGGCGCCGTTCGAATCGCGCGACTGGTTCGATTCCAACGCGACGCTTGGCTCCTTCGCGTTTCTGCCGCTGCGCACCGCGCATACGTTCGGACTTCTCGCGCTGGGAAGCGACACGCCCGGGCGTTTCTACGCCGGGATGGGCACGGTCTACCTCACGCGCCTGGCCGAGCTTGCCAGCGTCGCGACGGCGCGCTTCCTCCCGCAATCCTGACGCCGATGGCTGCCTCGCGCCACGGGGTCGCGAATACGCCCTCGGGCGCGGACGCGGCGCTGGTCGCGGCCTACGAGGAGTCTCTCGCGACACGGCCGAACCGCACGCGCGAAGCGTATCTGCGCGATGTTGGCGTGCTCAAGGCGCTCGCCGGCCAAGCGTCGATCACGACGCTCCCCGCCGCGACGCTGCGGCGATTTCTCGCGGCTTTACACGCGCGCGGGCTTTCCGGGCGCAGCCTCGCACGAATCCTATCGGGTTGGCGGGCGTTCTATCGTTTTGTTCTCGAACGCGATCCCGCGCTGAAGGAAAACCCGTGCGCCGGAATGAGGGCGCCGAAGTCAACGCGGCGGCTGCCCGCGGTGCTCTCCCCGGACGAAGCGGTGCGCCTGGTCGCCATCGACGGCGACGATACGCTTTCGATTCGTGATCGCGCTCTTTTCGAGCTCGCGTACTCGTCGGGTTTACGGCTCTCCGAGCTCGCGGGGCTCGACCTCGGCGCGGTCGACCTCTCAACCGGGGAGGTGCGCGTGTGGGGCAAGGGCTCCAAGGAGCGCATCGTTCCGGTCGGTGGTCCAGCGCGCGAGGCGATCCGGACGTGGCTCACCGTGCGTGCCGGCCTGCCGGTTGGCGATGCGCATGCCATGTTCGTCGGGCGTTCGGGGCGCCGCATCGGGCCTCGCGCGATCGAGTCCCGGCTCGCTGCATGGGCGCGCAAGCGCGGATTGGGCCGGCATGTTCATCCGCACATGCTTCGGCATTCTTTCGCCTCGCACGTGCTGCAGTCCTCCGGTGACCTGCGCGCCGTGCAGGAGATGCTCGGGCACGCAAGCATAGCCAGCACCCAGGTCTATACGCACCTGGACTTTCAATATCTGGCAAAAGTCTACGACGAAGCGCACCCGCGGGCGAAGAGCAAGGCAAAGCCCCGCCGCAAGGATGCAAAGCCTGTGAAGGACTCGAGGTAGAGCTGGCCCGGTTTCTCCGCGTCCGGAGGCGGAGCTAAGTTTCTAGTCAGGCATCGCGACAACCCCGGGCAGCCAGGGCAGGTCGGTGATGCCCGGGTCGGTGCCGGCCTGCTTGAGAAGCGTCGTGAGCTGCCCCCGGTGGTGCGTGCCATGGTTGAACATGTGAACGGCAGCTATCGCGGAAGGCAGGCGCCGCGTCTTGCGGTCTACGACGCTGGTATAGACGAGCGGCGCGGCGAGCCATTCGGCGGAGACCTGATCGGCCCAGTCGAGCATGGCGCGATCGGTAGCCGCTCGCTCGGTGCGCAAAACGTCGAAGCTCGCGAACATGTCCGCGCCGAATTGCGGATGCGTGCAAGGCGGGCCGCGGAATCGACCGAGCCACATGCGGTCGCCCCACAGGAGGTGATTGAGCGTCCCGTGGATCGAGCCGAAGAACGCGCCACGCTCGAGCTTGCGCTCGACGTCCGTTAACGCCGCACAGGTCTCGTACAGCCGCTCGTTCATCCAGCGGTTGTACTGCGCCATGAGCTGGCAGTAATCGGGCGTGATCATGCAGGCGATCCGGCGTGGCAATTGTAGCGGATCGATTCTCGTGACGGGGCAGCGGCGAATGCCCGCCTGCTAAGCGGCGGCGAATGCCCGCTTCGCGCCCGAACCCCGCAAGCCGCGCACCTACGGGTCCCGGCGCGGCTTCGGGAGTCAACCCACGACTCCCTCGCCGCGCCACCCGTGACGGTCCGCGCGGCTCACGGGGCGCTTCGCCGGGCATTCGCCGCTGCTCTCACCCCATGGGGCGTGCTTGCGCCCCAGCGCCGTAGTCACGGCGGCTCGGCACGCCCCCGCTCGACCCCGAATTCGGCGAAGAACCCACAAAAAAAAGGGGACGCTTTTCGCGCCCCCAATAGCCACTGAGGAGAAACGATCGAACGTCCTGCCGATATCACTCCACCCGTTCGCCGTGGAGACTTACATCGAGACCTTCGCGCTCCTCTTCCTCGGAGACGCGCAGGCCAATGACCATGTCGATGATCTTGAGGATGATGAAACTGCCCACGCCGCTGTACACCAGCGTGGTCGCAACCGCGCCGAGCTGCACCAGAACGTCGGCGTCCGATTTGCTGATGTCCTTGACGTTGAATACACCGGTCAGGATGGCGCCGACAATGCCGCCGATGCAGTGCACGCCGAACGCATCGAGCGAATCGTCATAGCCGAACGCCTTCTTGACCGTCGTCGCCGCGAAGAAGCAGAGCACACCTGCGGCGATGCCGATGACCAGTGCTCCGGTTGCACCGACGAAACCCGATGCCGGCGTGATGGCCACCAGCCCGGCGACTGCGCCGGACGCAATGCCGAGCACCGACGGCTTGCCCTTCACCATCCACTCCGTGAACATCCACGCCAGCGCCGCCACGGCCGTTGCAAATTGGGTGACGAACATCGCCATCCCGGCGCGGCCATCCGCGGCGACGGCCGAGCCCGCATTGAAACCGAACCAGCCCACCCACAACAGCGAGGCGCCGATCAAGGTCAGCGTCAGGTTGTGCGGCATCATGACTTCCTTGCCGTAGCCGAGGCGCTTGCCCAGGACCATCGCGCACACCAGGCCCGCGATCCCGGCATTGATGTGCACCACCGTGCCGCCGGCGAAGTCGAGCACGCCCTTGCCCGCCCAATAACCCGACGGTTCCCACATCATGTGCGCGATCGGCGAGTAGATCAGCACCGACCACAGGCCCATGAACCACAGCATCGCCGAGAACTTCATCCGGTCGGCGAAGGCGCCGGCGATCAGCGCGGGCGTGATGATGGCGAAGGTCATCTGGAAGGTCATGTACACCGACTCGGGAATGGTGAGTCCCAGGTGCGAGACGGAGACCTTGCCGGCTTCGTTCATGAACACCATACCGTTCAGGAAGAAGCGCTCGAAGCTGCCGATAATGGGCCCGCCCTTGGTGAACGCGATGCTGTAGCCGACGACGACCCAGAGAACCGTGACAAGGCAGGTGATCGCGAAGCTCTGCATGACTGTGGCGAGCACGTTCTTCTTGCGCACCATCCCGCCGTAGAACAGCGCCAGGCCCGGAACCGTCATCAGAAGCACCAGCGCGGTCGACGAGAGCATCCAAGCCGTATCGCCGCTGCTGATCTTGTCGACACCGATGACCTGCGGCGTGTCGGGCGCGGGCGGCGCCGCAGCAGGAGCGGCCGCGGCGTCCGCCTTCGGTGCTTCCCCGGCCTTGGCGTCGGGAGCCGGCGCAGCCGGCGCTGGCGCGGCTGCAGGTGGCGTAGCGGCCTTCTGGTCGGGTGCCTTCTCCTGCGCCACGACGGGCGCGGAAACGCAGAAGACGCCCAGGAGGGCGATCAACGCGAGCATTCGCTTCATGGTGTTCCCCTTAGAGTGCATCCGCGCCGGTCTCGCCGGTGCGAATGCGCACGACCTGTTCGAGGTCGAAAACGAAGATCTTGCCGTCGCCGATCTTCCCGGTGTTGGCCGCCTTTTCGATGGCCTCGATGACACGGTCGAGCAAGTCATCCTTGATCGCCGCTTCGATCTTGACCTTGGGCAGAAAATCGACGACGTACTCGGCGCCTCGATACAGCTCGGTATGGCCCTTCTGCCGGCCGAAGCCCTTGACCTCGGTCACGGTAATCCCCTGTACGCCGATGGCCGACAGGGCCTCGCGGACCTCGTCGAGCTTAAATGGCTTGATGATTGCAGTAACCAGTTTCATGCTGACTCCTTATTTATCGGGCGCGCCCATTTAGAACTTGTACAAGACCTCGACCCCGACCGAGTGCTGGTCATTCGTCGGGGTGACCCCATCGGACTTGAGAAATGCGGATTGGTCGGACTTATCGAAACGCACTTCGCCACGAATTTCCCACTCTTTGGTCGGCAGCCAAGCGACCGTCAACGTTGCTTCCTTCCACTTCTGAGCGACACCGGTTCGATAGCCATCCTTATCGTCGAAATATTCGCCGCGCAATGAGAGTCGCCACTGGTCGTTGATTTGATAGTTGGCATAACCCGCAATGCCTTGCCACTTGGCCTTGCCGCCACTGGCGGACGCCTGCTCCTGATCACCGTAGTCGTAGTTGAGG
>VBCL01000186.1:0-5989 GCA_005888865.1 Betaproteobacteria bacterium
TGCGCTCGATTATCTGCTCAAGGAGACGACCAACAAAGCCACACAGCTCGCGCTCACGCTGCAGGAGGCCGAGTCGGGCAGCATGGCATTGCGGCTCAACCGCGCGAGCGAACAGGCCGGTATTTACGAGGCGGCATTGTTCTCGGCGTCGGGCGGCGTGCTCGCAGTCGCCGGCGTCTCCGGCTCGACGCTGACGCCGGAGCCCCCGCCGGCGCAGGCGTTGCGCCGGGCGCGACTGCAGCAAACCTATTCCGCGATCGACCAGATGGGCGATCAGGGTCTGATGCTGCGCGTCGTCGTTGCCGTGAACAGCGCCGATCCGACCGAGCCGTTGCGTGTCCTTCAAGTCATCGAGCCGGTGCCCAAGCAACTGCAGCTTGACGCGGAGAAGGTCCAGTCGGGTTATCGCGACTACCAGGAGATCTCGTTCTCGCGTACGGCGTTGAAGCGTCTGTATGCGTTGACCTTGACGTTGACGCTACTCCTCGCGCTGCTCTCCGCACTAGGCCTTGCGGTCGTGCTCTCCGAGCAGTTCAGCCGCCCGTTGGGATTGCTCGCGGAGGGCACGCGCGCCGTTGCCCAGGGCGATTTCAGCCGCCGCAGTCCCGTGCAGAGCCACGACGAGCTGGGCGTACTTACCGAGTCGTTCAACACCATGACCGCGCAGCTTGCGGAGGGACAGCAAAAGGAGGAGGAGAACCGGCGTGCGATCGAGACCACGCGCGCTTATCTCGAGAGCGTGCTCGCCAATCTTTCGGCAGGCGTGCTCGCTTTCGACAACGCGTTCCGGCTGCGTACGGCCAATCCGAGCGCCGCCGTGATCCTGCAGCAGCCGCTCGCGGAGCTGGTGGGCGTGCCGCTCGCCGACTGGGGTCGCCGGATTCCTGCACTCGGCGCCTTTGCCGAACTGGTCGGCGAAGGTTTTCGCCGGGCGCGCGATGGGCGCTGGCAGGAACAGGCCGAGGTGTCGGTCTCCAACCATACGCGGGTCCTGCTCATGCGCGGATCCGGGCTTCCGGGCGAGCCTGCACCGGGGTGTGTGGTGGTCTTCGACGATGTCTCCGAGCTCGTGCAGGCGCAACGCGACGCGGCATGGGCCGAGGTCGCACGCCGCCTCGCTCACGAGATCAAGAACCCGCTGACCCCGATCCAGCTCTCCGCGGAGCGTCTCGCCGTCAAGCTTGCCGGCAAGCTCGCCGGCGGCGACGAGGAAGCGCTGGTTCGCGGGACGCAAACGATCATCGCACAGGTGAGTGCGATGAAGCACATGGTGGATGATTTCGCCATCTATGCTCGGCAGGCGCGGCCGGGCAAGATGCAGAGAGTCGATCTCAAGGCCCTCTTGCTTGATGTGCTCGCCTTGTACGAAAATCTGCGGCCCCACGTGTCGCTGAAGCTCGCCGAGCACGAACCTGTCATTCATGGCGAACCGACGCGGCTCCGCCAGGTGTTCCATAATCTGATCCAGAATGCGCTGGACGCTCAGGTTGACGTCGCCGTGCCTGCGTACGAATTCTCGATCGAAGCGCGAGGCGATGAGCTCACGCTGTCGCTCGGCGATGCAGGCAGCGGATTTCCCGAGGACATGATGCGACACGCGTTCGAACCGTACGTGACCACCAAGGCCAAGGGAACCGGCCTTGGCCTTGCCATCGTCAAGAAAATTGTCGACGAGCACCACGGCCGGGTTACGATCGAGAACCGGCGGCCGCGAGGCGCGCGGGTGACCCTGCACTTCCCGCGGGAAGGGACCAAGACGTGATGGCGCAGCCGAAGGAGATTCTGATCGTCGACGACGAGGTCGGCATCCGGGAGTTGCTCTCCGAGATCCTGCAGGACGAAGGTTACCGGGTAAGTCTGGCGGAGAACGCGGGCCAGGCGCGCAGTTATCGCGGCCGCACCGAACCCGCGCTCGTCCTGCTCGACATCTGGATGCCCGATACCGACGGCGTCACGTTGCTGCGCGAATGGGCCGCAGGCGGCCAGCTCACGATGCCGGTGGTCATGATGTCGGGGCACGGGACGATCGAGACGGCGGTCGAGGCGACCAAGATCGGCGCCTTCGACTTCCTCGAAAAGCCGGTCGGATTGCAGAAGCTCCTCGCGACCGTGACGCGGGCGCTCAAGACCGGCGCGGGTCAGGGTCCGCGCCGCATCTCGCTTTCGACGCTGGGGACCAGCACTGCGGTGATCGAAGCCGAGCGTGCGATCGAGCAACTCATGCGCGCGGCGCGGCCGATTCTGATCATCGGCGAGGCGGGAACGGGCCACGACATCGCCGCGCGCGCCATGCACGTGCCCGACACGCCATTCGTCGCCTTGCAGGGGGGCGCGCGACTGGTTGCGAGCCCGCTGCAAGTGCTCGACGAGGCGCGCGACGGTGTCCTCTACTGCGCCGAGATCGGCTCCTATTCGCGAGCGGAGCAGAAGGGACTCTCATTCCTGCTGTCGAAGCTCGAACGGCACAATACGCTGATCGTATGCAGCAGCAGCGAACAGCTGGGCAACCTCGCCGCCGACGGGCGCTTCGATCCCGCGCTGCTCGCGGTGCTGTCAGCCGGCGCGGTGATGCTGCCGCCGCTGCGCGAACGGCGCGACGACATACCGGCGCTGGTCGAACGGTTCTGGCGCGAGATCACGGCGAGCCAGCGCACCCAGGCGACGTTGGCGAGCGGCGCGGTCGCTGCGCTGGCGACCTCCTACTGGCCGGGCAATCTCGATCAGCTGCACAGCGTCATCGCCAACCTTGCACTCACGGTCAACAGCGAGATCAGCGCAGAGCACGTGCGGCGGCTTCTGGGCGACAGCATGCTGTTGACTCCGGCGGCGGTCGCGCCTGAGCTCACGGCCAGGTTCTTCGAGCTGCCGCTGCGCGAGGCCCGCGAGGCGTTCGAGCGGATCTATTTCGAACAGCTCCTCGGCAAGGAACAGAGCAACATGAGTCGAGTGGCCGAGCGCGCCGGCCTCGAGCGAACGCACCTTTATCGGAAACTGAAGCAACTCAACATCCGCTTCTCGCGTCGCTCCGACGAGGGAGCATGCTGACGCCGCACTCCGCCAGCGACAGCCCCGACACTATTCGCTCCGCTCGCAAGCCGCTGGCACCTCTGGTCATCGGAGCCATCGGCATCGTCTTTGGCGACATCGGCACCAGCCCGCTCTATACGCTGCGCGAGTGCTTCACGGGAGCGCATGGGCTCCCGCTGACCTAGGCAAACGTCTACGGCGTCCTGTCGGTGATCTTCTGGGCGATTACGATCATCGTGACGCTCAAGTACGTCACGCTGATCATGCGCGCGGACAATCACGGCGAGGGCGGCATCATGGCGCTGACCGCGCTGGTTTCGCGGGGCCTGAGCGAGCGCCGTGCACGATGGTGGCTGGTGGGTCTGGGCATTTTCGGGGCGGCGATGTTCTATGGCGACGGGATGATCACGCCCGCGATTTCGGTGCTCTCCGCGGTCGAGGGTCTCGACGTCATGACACCCGCGCTGAAACCTTATGTTGTACCCGTCACGCTTGTCGTCCTGATCGGGCTGTTCTCGATCCAGCGCCATGGCACCGCCAGCGTCGGCGTGCTCTTCGGGCCAGTGGTGTGCGTGTGGTTCGGCGTGCTGGCGCTCCTTGGCGCGATCGAGATCGCCCAAAACCCTGCGGTGCTGGCCGCGTTGAACCCTGCATACGCGTTCGGCTTCCTGACCGGCAACCCGCTCGCCGCGTTTCTATCGCTCGGCGCCGTGGTGCTGGCGGTGACCGGGACCGAGGCACTCTACGCCGACATGGGTCATTTCGGCGCGGTCCCGATCCGGCGCGCATGGCTCTTCTTCGTGTTGCCGGCGCTGGTGCTGAACTACTTCGGCCAGGGTGCCCTGATCATCCACGACCCGGCGGCCATCAAGAATCCGTTCTACCTGCTTGCGCCAGACTGGGCGCTGCTGCCGCTGGTCGTCCTCGCCACCTGCGCGACGGTCATTGCTTCGCAGGCGGTCATTTCCGGCGCGTTTTCGCTCACGCGCCAGGCGATCCAGATGGGGTACTGCCCACGTCTGACAATCACTCACACCTCCGACCGTCAGATCGGTCAGATCTACGTGCCGTTCATCAATTGGACCCTGCTCGGCGCCGTCATGCTGCTCGTCATCGGCTTTCAGACCTCGAGCAATCTCGCCGCAGCGTACGGCATTGCCGTCACGATGGCCCTGACGATCGATTCGCTGCTGATCTACGTCGTCCTGACACGGCTATGGCGCTGGAACCGCTTCGGCGCGCTTGCGATCGTCGTCCCCCTCCTCACGATCGACGTGATGTTCCTTTCATCGAATGCACTCAAGGTCCTCCAGGGCGGGTGGTTCCCCATCGCCATCGGCACCGCGGCGTTCACCCTGCTCACGACCTGGAAGCGCGGGCGCGCCATCCTTCTCGGGCGCTTGAACGAGGAGACCATGCCCGCGGAGCTTTTCATCTTGAGCATCACCGAGAGTCCGCCTTTGCGCGTTCCGGGCACCGCCGTGTTCCTGACCAGTACGGAGGGGCGCGTCCCGCACGCCTTGCTGCACAACCTCAAGCACAACAAGGTGCTCCACGAACGCGTCGTGCTGCTGACGCTCAAGACGCGCGACATTCCGGCGGTGCCGCTGGCGAACCGGTTGAAGATTCGCGACCTGGGATGCAACTTTCACCAGATCGAGGCGTTTTACGGCTTCATGGAGGATCAGCATATTCCCGCGCTGCTCGACGAATGCGGGCGGCGCGGCATTGCGTTCGATATGATGGACACGTCGTTCTTCGCCTCGCGCGAAACGCTGATCCCGAGCGTCGCGCCGGGAATGGCCCTGTGGCGGGAGAAGCTTTTCGTGTCGATGTCGAAGAACGCGACCAAGGCCACGGAGTATTTCAGGATTCCGACCAACCGGGTCGTGGAGCTCGGTACCCAGATCGAGCTCTAACGGCCCCGCGGTGTGACGGAACGATCTCGCCGCAAAAAACGCCGGCTCGAGGCCGGCGTTTTCGATACAACGTTCGCGAGGAGTTACTGCACGGCGCCCATCTGCACGCGCATGATCTTCAGCGCCTTGGTCTCGATCTGACGGATGCGCTCCGCCGACACGCCGTATTGATCGGCGAGATCCTGGAGCGTCGCCTTGTCGTCTTCGCGCAGCCACCGCGCTTCGATGACCTCGCGGCTGCGTGAATCGAGCCTGGCCAGCGCGTGGCGCAGACCATCGCTGCGGTTGCGCGAGGTTTGTGCTCGCTCGAGGATCTGCGCGGGTTCGGCCTCGGTGTCGGTCAGGTAGCCGATCGGGGTCAGGACTTCGCCCTCCTCGCCTGGCTGAGGATCGAGCGCAATGTCCTGCCCGGACAGCCGCGTCTCCATCTCGAACACCTCTTCGGTCTTGACGCCGAGATCTTTCGCGATGCTCGAAGCCTCCTTGCGCGTCAGCGCGCCCGGCCCGGCCTTCATTCTGCGCAGGTTGAAGAATAGCTTCCGCTGCGCCTTGGTCGTCGCGATCTTGACCAGGCGCCAGTTGCGCAGAATGTGTTCGTGGATCTCGGCACGAATCCAGTGCAGCGCAAACGACACCAGGCGCACGCCCCTCTCGGGGTCGAAGCGGCGTACCGCCTTCATCAGCCCGATATTGCCTTCCTGAATAAGATCGGCCTGCGGCAGACCATACCCTAGGTAGTTGCGGCTCACCGCAACGACCAGTCGCAGGTGCGACAGCACCATTTGCCGCGCCGCATCCAGATCGTTGTGGTCGCGCAGCCTCCGCCCGAACTCGACCTCCTGCTCAGCCGTGAGCAATGGAAACCGGTTCACCGCCTGAATGTAGTGATCGATGCTCCCCAGCGAAGCGGGGGTGGGGAACGCCAGCGTGGTCGTCGCCATCGAATCTGTCTCCTTGGAACCTTCCGTTGATCTTAGCACTCGAGGACTATGAGTGCTAATCCTACGGCAAGTTCCCGGCCTAGGCAATTAAAATCTGGATCC
>VBCL01000186.1:6001-6415 GCA_005888865.1 Betaproteobacteria bacterium
AGAGTAGGCGCTCGCTAGGTCCTCGCCAAGGGTCTGCCGAGCTCAACCCAGGAGCGCCTCGACGAACTCGGCCACCACAAAGGGCTGCAGGTCCTCGATCCCTTCCCCGACGCCGATGAACCGGACCGGCACCGGGTGGGTTCCCGCGATGGCCGCGACCACGCCCCCCTTGGCGCTGCCGTCGAGCTTCGTCAGAACGAGCCCGGTCAACCCCAGCGCGGCGTCGAACGCTGCCACCTGAGCGAGCGCGTTCTGCCCCGTGTTCGCGTCCAGCACGAGCAGCGTCTCGTGCGGTGCCCCGTCCTGGGCCTTGGCGATCACGCGGCGGATTTTCTTGAGCTCCTCCATCAGGTGCACTTGGGTGGGCAGGCGGCCCGCGGTGTCGGCGAGCACGATGTCCACGTCGCGCGCCCG
>VBCL01000187.1 GCA_005888865.1 Betaproteobacteria bacterium
AGCTCACCACCATTTCGGACGTACGCTTGTTTTTTCATCGCAACGAGCGGCCCATCTACTTCATCAGCGCGACGAATTTCAACCTTGCGGGGATCGACGAGCGCGTACAGCATTTCAAGTACATCAACTACATCGATTGCTTCGACGGGCGGCATCCCAACGTGTTCGTGCCGAAGGAAGCGCCGCACGAGGAATTCGAGAGCATCGAGGACATCAACAATTATCTGCTCGAGCACAAGGAGGTCATCGACTACATCAAGGGCCGCGGCGGCAAACCGGTCGCCACGTTCCTGATGTTCGACGAGAAGACCGAAGCGTTGTGCAAGGAGCTCGGGATCGACGTGTGGTTCCCGCCGGCAGGCTTGCGCAATCGCTGTGACAACAAGATGGAAACGGTTCGCATCGGCAACAAGGCTGGCGTGCCGAGCGTGCCCAACGCACTATCGCGCGTCGAAAGCTACGCCCATCTGCGCAAGATCACGGCTGAGGCGGGGATCGGCGATGACCTGGTCATCCAGACCGCGTTCGGCGACTCCGGGCACACGACCTTCTTCATCGCCAGCGAGGCCGATTGGCAGAAGCACGCCGAGGAGATCGTCGGCGAATCGGAAGTGAAGATCATGAAGCGCATCAACTGCCGCGGCGCCACGCTGGAAGCGTGCGTCACGCGCTGCGGCACCATCGTCGGCCCGCTGCTGACCGAGATCGTCGGCCAGAAGGAACTGACGCCGTACAAGGGCGGCTGGTGCGGCAACGAGGTGTTCCCCGGCGCGTTCAGCGAGGGCGTGCGCGCCAGGGCTCGCGAGATGGCGTTCAAATTCGGCAATCAGCTCTGGCAGGAAGGCTATCGCGGCTATTTCGACCTGGACTTCCTGGTCGACCAGGATAGCGGCCAGGTCTACCTCGGCGAGCTCAATCCGCGTGTGTGCGGCGCGAGCCCGATGACCAACCATGCCGCGTTCGCCTATGCCGACGTGCCGCTGTTCCTGTTCCACCTGCTCGAGTTCTCGGGGCAGGACTTCGACCTCGACGTCGAGGCGCTCAACGCGCGTTGGGCGGATCCCGAGTTCATCGACGGGTGGAGCCAGATTGTCATCAAGCACACTCCGACGAACGTCGACGTCGTCACTCAGGCTCCGCCGTCCGGCATCTGGAAGCAGGCGGGCGACGGCTCGGTGTCTTATCACCGCTTCGATTACCATCGCGCCGCCGTGGAGACCGAACGTGAGGCTTATTTTCTGCGCATCACGGGCGCAGGCGACTACCGCTACGAAGGCGCCGACCTGGGTATCCTGATTACGCGCGGGCGATCGATGACCGACGATTTCAAATTGAACGAGCGCGCGCACCACTGGATCAATGGGCTCACTTCGTACTACTACGGCAAGCCGTTAGAGGCCGTCCAGGAGCCGGCCGCCCCGACGGCCGGAGCGTTCAAGATTCTGTAGCCCGGGTCGAGCGCGGCGAAACACGGGACGTCGTTCGCGTGCACGCGGATGTTTACTCTGACGCCGGGACGATATCGAGCTTGATACCCGATGGATTTCACCTTTCAGGCGGTTGCCGAAGATCAACCCGGTCCGAAATGGGAGGCGCTCTTCAAGCGCTTCTGGCCCGCGTATGAGCGCTGGTTCCTGAGCGAGGGCGAGAAGGCCCGCCCGCGCTATCTCACATCGCTGCGCCAGCTCAAAGCCCACATGCCCGAGCTGGTCCCGACCTACGAGCGGCTGGTCGAGCTGGCCGGCAATACCGATCTGATCGCCCGTTTCCTCTCCTCGTTCTGTCCGCCGAGCTACCTCATCGCGTGCTCGCAGGCGGTGTGGTCGAACGACGAGCCGTTCCTGGTCCGCAACTATGACTACAGCCCGCAGCTCTGCGAAGGCGTGATACTCAACACCTCCTGGAACGGGAGATGCGTGATCGCGATGAGCGACGGCATGTGGGGGGTCCTCGACGGGATCAACGAAGATGGCCTCGCCGTCTCGCTGAGCTTCGGGGGCCGCCGCGTCATCGGCGTAGGCTTCGGCGTCCCCCTCCTGTTGCGCTACATCCTGGAATTCGCAACCAGCACCGAGGAGGCCATCGCGATTCTGCAGCGGGTCCCCGTGCATATGTCGTACAACGTCACCGTGCTCGATCGCTCCGGACGCTTCGCGACCGCGTACCTGCGACCCGATCAGCCCGCGGTTGTCCGAGCAGTACCTTACGCGGCGAACCATCAGGAGGAAATCGAGTGGGAGCAGCACGCGACGGCCACGGCGACGCTGCAGCGCGAGTATTTCCTTTTCCGGCAGCTACGCGGCGATGCACGCGGGCCGGACGATCTCATCGGCTCGTTCCTGGCGCCGCCGTTGTATTCGAACGCCTTCGCCAAGGGCTATGGGACGATCTATACCGCGGTTTATCGACCGGTGCGCTCCGAGATCGAATATCTCTGGCCGGGCACGCGCTGGCGGCTCGGTTTCGACGCCTTTGCAGAGGGTAGCCGCACAATCTCTTTAGGCGCCGGCGCACCGTCGTGATCGCGGATCGGGCTGCCGCGGCCATGCCGCACCGAGGTGGCAACGCTAGAAGGTTGGCGGCGAGTTGGCGCTAACAATCTCGCAGGGGACGCTGCCAACGTTGCGGAAGCGATGCGGCACCCGGCTTTCGAAATAGTACGCGTCGCCGGGTCCGAGAACCTTTACCTTGTCGGCGACCGTGATCTCGATGCGGCCCCGTGTGACAACCCCGCCCTCCTCGCCGGCGTGGCTCAGCATCTGGGGGCCCGTGTCCGCGCCGGGCGGATAGACTTCGTGCAGCACGGACATAGCGCGGTGACGGATACCCGCGCCGACCAGAAAGATCGCCACGTCGCCGCTGCCGAGGTCTGGCAGCTGTTTGCGCGCGTAGAAGAATTCCGTGGTGCCGCCATCCTCGCTGGTGAAGAAGTCCGCGAGCGACATCGACAGCACGTCGAGGATCTTCTTGAGCGACGCGATCGAGGGACTGATGCTGTTCTGCTCGATCTGCGAGATGAGCCCGTTGGTGACCCCGGCCTTCTTGGCGAGCGCGCGCTGCGACAGACCTTGTGCCAAACGGCATTCCTTGAGCCGCTTGCCGATGTCGATATGCAGTGTAGGATGTCGTCTCACGCGGGTATTATTCCAAAGCCGCCGCAAGCTGGCCACCGCCGCGCTCGCAGGGCGTTTGATTTCCTAAACGCGCGGGACTAGTATACTAAACACTGAGGCGGAGGCGTTGGGGCGGTTTTTTTTGGCTCGGGCAGGAAGCGGGTCACGAGGAGGAGACTTCACCATGAAGAAAAGAAAGCTGACGACGTGGATCCTTTTTGCCATGCTCGCGGGCATCGCCGTCGGTTGGATGTGCAACCAGCTTCTGCCGACGCCCGAGTCGGCCAAGACGGTCGCCGGGTATATCTCGCTGTTCACCGACATCTTCCTGCGCCTGATCAAGATGATCATCGCGCCGCTGGTGTTTTCCACGCTGGTGGTCGGCATCGCGCACATGGGCGACACCAAGGCGATCGGGCGTATCGGCCTCAAGACCATGGGCTGGTTCGTCACCGCGTCGCTGTTCTCGCTGCTGCTCGGCATGTTCCTGGTCAACGTTCTCCAGCCGGGCGTGTCGCTGAACCTGCCATTGCCCGACGTCGGTACGTCGTCGAACCTGAAGACATCATCGATGTCGCTGAAGGAATTCGTCACGCACCTCGTACCGCGCAGCGCGTTCGAGGCCTTCGCCAACAACGAGATTCTGCAGATAGTGATCTTCTCGGTCTTCTTCGGCGCCGCGGCAGCGTCGTTCGGCTCGAAAGCGCAAACCGTCATCGACTGGGTCGAGCAGGTTTCGCACGTCATGCTCAAGGTGACCGGGTTCGTCATGGCGCTCGCGCCGATCGCGGTCTTCGCCGCGATGGCCTCGATCGTGACCACCCAGGGCCTGGGCATTTTATTGATCTACGGCAAATTCATGGGGGAATTCTATCTCGGCATCCTCCTGCTGTGGGTGCTGCTCGCCTTCGCGGGCTTCATCTTCCTCGGGCCGCGCATCGGGCGGCTCATCAATCTGATCAGGGAGCCGATCCTGCTCGCGTTCAGCACAGCGAGCAGCGAGGCCGCGTACCCGAAGACCCTCGAGCAGCTCGAGCGCTTCGGCGCCAGCAAGAAGATCACCAGCTTCGTCCTGCCCCTCGGCTATTCGTTCAACCTCGACGGCTCGATGATGTACTGCACCTTCGCGACATTGTTCATCGCGCAGGCGTACAAGGTTCCGCTCGACCTCGGCCAGCAGATCACGATGTTGCTGATCCTGATGGTCACCAGCAAGGGCATGGCCGGCGTCCCGCGCGCGTCGCTGGTCATCATTGCGGCGACGCTGGCGACCTTCAATATCCCCGAAGCGGGGCTGCTGCTGATCATGGGCATCGATCAGTTCCTCGATATGGGTCGCTCGGCGACCAACGTCGTCGGCAACAGCATTGCGACCGCGGTCGTGGCGAAGTGGGAGGGCGAGCTCAGGCCCGAAGCAGAGGCGCAGGCGGACATCGACGCCGACGAGGGATTGGCGCCGGCGCGAGCTTGAATACAGCCCGCGGTGCGGATGGCGCCGGCCACTTGCCGCAACCGCAACGCGCGGGTCATCCGTATCTCCGACCACGAGGACGACGCACATGACAAGCTGGATCACGAAAGCGGCACTGTCGGCGCTCGTGGCGGGGCTCTTTGCCGTCGGGACTGCGGCGGCCACGTGGGCGCAGGATGCGGCAGGCATCGAGCAACTGAGCGGCACGCTGAAGAAGATCAATACGACCAGGACGATCACCATCGGCTACCGCGACGCATCGGTGCCGTTTTCGTACTCGAGCGCAGTGCGCGAGCCGATCGGCTACTCCATCGATATCTGCCTGCAGATCGTGGAGGATGTCCGCGGAGAGCTCGGCGACACCGTCCAGGTGAGGTATGTGGCCGTCGATACCCAGACCCGCATCCCGAGGGTCGTCGACGGTACGGTCGACCTGGAGTGCGGCACGACCACCAACAACGCCGAGCGGCGCAAGCAGGTGGCCTTCTCGCCAATCACCTTCGTCAGCGGGACCAAGCTGCTGGTCAAGCGAACATCGAAGCTAAGGTCGTACCGTGACATGAAAGGCCGCATGGTCGCGGTGACACCGGCGAGCACCAACGAGGCGGCGATCAAGGCGCTGAACGCGAAGGAAGGTCTGAACATCGCGATCCTGGTCGTCCCCGGCAACACGCAGGCGTTNCCTGGGCCGGCGACGACGCGGTCCTCTACGCCACCGTGGCGGAGTCGAAGAGTCCTCGTGACTTCTCTGTGCTCGACGAATATCTTTCCTACGACCCGTACGGGATCATGTATCGGAAGGACGATCCCGCGCTGGACGCGCTGGTGAAACGCAGCTTCGAGCGGCTGGCGCAGACGCGCGAGCTGGCCAGAATCTACGAGCAGTGGTTCCTGCGCAAGCTACCATCTGGCCGAACGTTGGGCCTCTCGATAAGCCCGCAGCTCCAGTCGATTTTCGAATCGTTGGGACAGCCGACCGAGTAAGGCAACGCGCCTACGCCGCGGCGCGGCGAAGGAGGAGCTCATGGCGACCGACAAGTACCGCGTCGAGCACGATCTGCTCGGCGACCGGCAGGTTCCGGCGGACGCGTATTACGGCGTGCA
>VBCL01000188.1 GCA_005888865.1 Betaproteobacteria bacterium
CAACGTTGCGGTGCGTGGCGGCCCTCGCGCACTCGAGCGGTGCAGCGAAGCACATTCGGGACTGTGCGTGCCAGCATAATGCATCGAGCAACGCCTGAGCAAACTCGCTAAAATTGGTTCGGATGGACGCGCCGGCCGACAAGGATCTCCCGCTCAAGGAAGACACTCGTCTGCTCGGCCGGGTTCTCGGCGACGTGCTTCGCGCTCAGACCGGCGAGGAAGGTTTCGCGCGTATCGAGGCGATCCGGCAGACGGCCATTCACCTGCGCCGCGCCTCGCCGGGCGACGCTGCCGCGCACGTCAAGGACGAGCTGGCGAGCCTCCTCAACCCGCTGCCGATCGCGCAGGTGCTCCACGTGGTGCGTGCTTTCAGCTACTTCTCGCACCTCGCCAATCTGGCCGAGGACGTGCATCAGAACCGCAGGCGGAGGGCGCACGCATTCGCCGGGTCGCCGCCTCAGTCGGGCAGCATCGCGCACGCTTTCGATCGCCTGCGCGACGCCGGAGTGCGTCCGGAGGCGATCCGCGCGTTCTTCGCCGATGCCCTGGTGAGCCCGGTGCTGACCGCGCACCCGACCGAGGTACAGCGCAAGAGCATCCTCGACTGCGAGCGCGAGATCGTCCGCCTGTTGCAGTGGCGCGACCGCGGCGAGCTCACGCCCGACGAGCGGGAGGCGATGCACGACGGTCTCTACCGGCAGGTGCTCGCGCTGTGGCAGACGGCGATGCTGCGGCTGTCGAAGCTCGAAGTGAAGGACGAAATCGACAACGGCATCGCCTACTATCGTCAGACGTTCTTCGACGAGATCCCGCGGCTCTACGCCGGAGTCGAGGCGCGCTGCGCGCAGGAATGCGGCGCGGACGCCGCGGTGCCGTCGTTCCTCATCATGGGCTCGTGGATTGGTGGCGATCGCGATGGCAATCCCTACGTCGTCGCGCAGACGCTTCAGTACGCGATCCGTGCGCAGGCGGTGGTGGCACTGTCGCATCTTCTGGAACAGGTGCACCTGCTGGGCGCGGAGCTTTCGCTCTCCACGCGACTGGTGAACCCCACGCCTGCGCTGCTCGCGCTCGCCGCGGCGACGCACGACCCCAATCCGCATCGCCGCGACGAGCCGTATCGCCAGGCGCTGGTCGGAATCTATGCGCGCCTCGCCGCGACCGCAAAGGCGCTCACGGGCTACGAGCCGCAGCGGCTGCCGCACGCGGAGATGCCGCCGTATGCGACGCCGGCAGAGCTCGGCGCCGATCTCGATACGATCGCGACCTCGCTCGCCTCCCACGGCTCACAGTCGCTGGCCGATGGGCGGCTCAAGCCTCTGCGGCGCGCCGTCGACGTCTTCGGGTTTCATCTCGCAGCGCTCGACCTGCGCCAGAACTCCGACGTGCACGAGGCCATCGTCGCCGAGCTCCTGGCGCGCGCGGGGGTGCACGGCGACTACGCCGCGCTGCCGGAGCGCGAGCGCGTGGCGCTGCTGGTCGCCGACCTCGCCAACCCGCGGCTGCTCGACAGCCCGTACCTTGCGCGCTCGGAGCTCCTCGCCACCGAGCTCGCGATCCTGCGCGCCGCCGCGGATATCCATCATCGTTTCGGGTCTGCCGCGCTGCCCAACTACGTCGTCTCGAAATGCCAGTCGCTCTCCGATTTGCTCGAAGTTGCGCTCCTGCTCAAGGAGGTCGGCCTGGCGAGCCCGGGCCGGCTCATGGTCAACATCGTCCCACTGTTCGAGACCATCGGCGATCTCGAGCGTGCTCACGACATCATGGGCGCGGCATTCCGGCTTCCTGGCTATCGACGCTGGCTCGGCAGTCGCGGCCGCTGGCAGGAGGTGATGCTCGGCTATTCGGACAGCAACAAGGACGGCGGCTTCGTCACCGCCAACTGGGCGCTCTATCGCGCGGAGCTGAAGCTCATCGAGACCTGCCACGCCTTCGACGTCAAGCTGCGCCTGTTCCACGGGCGCGGAGGCAGCGTGGGCCGCGGTGGCGGGCCGAGCTACGAGGCTATCCTCGCGCAGCCCGCCGGCAGCGTGAACGGCGCGATCCGCATCACCGAGCAGGGCGAAATCATCGCCAGCAAGTACTCGGATCCGGAGCTCGGCCGGCGCAACCTCGAGACGTTGGTCGCGGCGACGATCGAGGCAAGCCTTTTGCCCGGCGCGCATGGCGACGGTGCGATGGACGACTATCACGCCACGATGGACGAGCTTTCAGCGCTCGCCTTCACCGCCTACCGCTCACTGGTCTACGACAAGCCTGAATTCGTACCTTTCTTCCGGGCCGCGACGCCGATCGCCGAGATCGCGGAGCTCAACCTCGGCAGCCGGCCGGCGTCGCGGAGGACCTCGCACAAGATCGAGGATCTGCGTGCGATCCCCTGGGTCTTCAGCTGGAGCCAATGCCGGCTGAGCCTTCCGGGCTGGTACGGGTTCGGCACCGCGGTCGACGCCTGGCTGGCGCAGGAGCCGGAGCAACGCGACGCACGGCTCGCGCGGCTTTCCGAGATGCACGCGCGCTGGCCGTTCTTCCGCAGCATGCTCTCCAACATGGGCATGGTGCTGGCCAAGACCGATCTCGCGATCGCTTCGCGCTACGCCGAGCTCGTGCCGGATGCCGCACTGCGCGAGGCGATCTTCCCGCGGATCGCCGCCGAGCGCGACCGCGCGTTGCACTGGCTCCACGCGATCTCCGGCCGGGCGAAGCTGCTCGACGACAATCCGACGCTCGAGCGCAGCATTCGCAATCGCTTTCCGTATCTCGATCCGCTCAATCATCTGCAGGTCGAGTTGTTGCGCCGGTACCGATCCGGCCAGACCGACGAGCGCACCAAGCGTGGCATCCACCTGACGATCAACGGCCTTGCGGCGGGGCTTCGCAACAGCGGCTAGCGGCTTCGAGCGGAACCCGCTTGTCAACGCAGGCGGGGAATGCTACTTTGGCCCCGGTTTGGTCAAGTCGTAAGGTTGTCAGGTGGTCTGACCTGTGCCGGCCCCAAGGCCCGAAGCGCGGGAGGACCGCAGCCACGAACGCGACAGAAGGAGGAGGATCCCATGATCGACAAGCGCAATGCGTTGCGGACGACAATGGCCGTGGCGCTGGCCGTTCTCGGTGCGTCTCTCGGCGGCGCGGCCCTGGCGCAGCAAAAAGTGGTGCTCAAGGCTTCGGACGTCCATCCTGAGGGCTACCCCACCGTGGCGGCGATCGCCAGCATGGGCAAGAAGCTCGAGGCAGCGACCAGCGGCCGGATTTCGGTGCAGATCTATCCCTCGATGCAGCTTGGCGGCGAGAAGGAAGCGATCGAGCAGGCGCAGGTGGGTGCGCTGGCGCTGGCGCGAGTCAGCGTCGGCGCACTCGGGCCGGTCGTCGACGATCTCAACGTTTTCAACCTGCCTTACCTGTTCCGCAGCACGGCGCACATGAACAAGGTGATCGACGGCCCGATCGGGCAGGAATTGCTCGAAAAGATCACCAACAATCCGAAGGCCGGGTTGGTGGGCCTGTGCTGGATGGACGCCGGCGCGCGCAGCCTCTACGACACGAAAAAGCCGATCCGTAGCATCGAGGATCTCAAAGGCATGAAGTTCCGCGTGATGGGTAACCCGATGTTCGTCGACATGATGAACGCGCTCGGCGGCAACGGCGTATCGATGGGCTACGACCAGGTGTTCAATGCGCTGCAGACTGGCGTGGTCGACGGCGCCGAGAACAACCCGCCAAGCTTCGTGTTCGACAATCACTACACGGTGGCGAAGTACTACACGCTCGATGAGCACCTGATCGTGCCCGAGATCCTGCTGATGTCGCGGCGGGTCTGGGACAGCCTGTCGCCGGCCGATCAGGCGCTGGTCAAGAAGTTCAGCCGCGAGGCGCAGATGGAAGAGCGCGTGCTTTGGAACAAGTACGAGAAGGACGCGATGGACAAGGCGAAGGCCGCGGGCATCACGATCACCGAGATCGCCGACAAGAAGCCGTTCCAGGCCGCGGTCAAGCCCGTATGGGACAAGTACGGTCCCAAGTACGCGGAGATGGTCAAGCGCATCCAGGCGGTCGAGTAAGCGCACCGCTGGCCTGAAGCTCCGTTCGCCCTGAGCCAGTCGAAGGGCGAACGGACGGCGCAGCAATGTTGTGCGCGCTCACGCCCGCTCGTGCTTCGACAAGCTCAGCACGAACGGGTTACCTGAGCGATCTCTCCCTGGAGTAACCGATGGCGCAGTCTTTTCGCAAGGCGATGGATGCGCTGTATCTCGCTTGCGTCGTTATTGCCGGAGTATCGCTGGTCCTCATCTCGGCGGTGATCCCGTGGGCGGTATTCACGCGCTACGTGCTCAACAGCGCGTCGTCGTGGCCCGAGCCCACAGCGGTGCTGCTCACCATCGTGCTCACGTTCTTCGGCGCGGCCGCGTGCTACCGGCTGCGCCTGCACATGAACGTCTCGCTCGTGGTGAATACGCTGCCTGCGTCGTACCGCCGAGTCACCGACTTCGTCGTCGAGCTGCTGATGGCGGCGATCGCGCTGTTCATGCTCTTCTGGGGAACGCGGCTAGTCCAGGCGACTTGGTACAACACCATCGCCGATTTTCCCTTCCTGTCGACGGGCATCACCTACCTGCCGATCCCGATCGGCGGCGCGATTCTGTTCCTGTTCATCGTCGAGCATCTGACGCTCGGACCTCCACCCGACACCGGCGACGCCGCGCATGCGCCGCCAGCGGCGTTCGAATAGCATCGCCAGACGCCTCGAGCCATGGATATCGCGATCCTGCTGGGCAGTCTGTTCATCTTCTTTGCGCTCGGGATCCCGATCGCGTACTCGCTCGGCCTCGCGGCGATCGCCGGCGCGATGTGGATCGGCATCCCGCTCGAAGCGGTGATGCTCAAGATCTCGGATGGCGTATCCAAGGTGGCGATGCTGACGATTCCGTTCTTCGTGCTCGCCGGCGCGATCATGTCGGAAGGTGGCATGGCAAAGCGGCTGGTCGCGTTTGCGAACGTTCTCGTCGGCGTGGTCCGCGTGCGCGGCGGGTTGTCGGCGGTCAACATCATCGCCACGACGTTCCTGTCCGGGATTTCGGGATCTTCGGTCGCCGACACGTCCGCGATCGGGTCGGTGATGATCCCGCAAATGGAGAAGGTGGGGTTTCCGCGCGTATTCGCGACCAACGTCACGATCAGCGCCTCGGTCCAGGCGATCCTGGTGCCTCCATCGCACAACGCCGTCATCTACTCGCTCGCTACCGGCGGCGTGATCTCGATCACGAGCCTCTTCATGGCCGGCATCGTCCCCGGGCTGCTGCTCGGCCTTGCGCTCATCATCCTCTGCCTCTATATCGCGTATCGAGAGGGGCACCCCACCGGGCAGTCCGTTCCGTTGCGCGACGCGGTGCGGATCACGATCGACGCGCTGTGGGGCCTGATCACCATCGTCATCATCATCGGCGGGATTCTCGGTGGCGTATTCACCGCGATCGAAGCCGGTGCGATCGCTTGCCTGTGGGCGTTCTTCGTGACCATGTTCATCTATCGCGATTACAGGTGGCGCGATCTGCCGGGGCTCGTCCATCGGACGCTCAAGACCGTCGCCATGGTGATGACGTTGATCGCGTGCGCGTCGAGCTTCGGTTACGTCATGGCACTGATGCAGATCCCGGCCAAGGTCACCGCGTTCTTCCTGACGCTCTCGCACACTGCTGAACGTGCTGATGCTGGTCCTCGGTTGCCTGATGGACATGGCGCCGCTGATCCTGATCTGCACGCCGATCATGCTTCCGGTGGTGACCACGCTGGGCGTCGACCCGGTACATTTCGGGATGATCATGCTGCTCAACCTCGGCATCGGCCTGCTGACCCCACCGGTGGGCGCGACGCTTTTCGTCGGCTGCGCGGTCGGCAAGGTCACGATGGAAGAGGTGATGCGCGGCATCTGGCCGTTCTACGCGGTCATGTTCGTGGTGCTTATGCTGGTCACCTACGTTCCCGCGATCTCGCTCTGGTTCCCACGCATGCTGGGGATGTAGGGCAGCAGAACTTGCAGCGCGTGTAAGTTTGTCTGCGTCAGGATTGCCGGGAACGAGGCGGCCCCGCGCCGCCGGCGCTTGTTCCCTGCTGGTTTTGGAGTCCTCGAAAGTCCGGCGTGGTTCATGCTTGAGCACGGTCGGGATTCCTGGCGCGCAAAGTACGCCCATGTCACGGCTGCGCGAGCATCTGTCCATGTTCAAGGAGGCCGCGATCGCGTGGGTCGACGACCGCGCGCCGACCATGGGTGCGGCGCTCGCCTTCTATAGCGCTTTTTCGCTGGCACCACTGCTGGTCATCGTCATCGCCGTCGCGGGGATGATCTACGGCGTCGATGCTGCGCGCGGTGCGGTGGTCAGGCAATTCAGCGCGCTGCTCGGGCCGGTTGGCGCCGACGCATTGCAAAAACTTCTGGTCGCGGCAGCCTTCGAGGGACACGGGATCGTGGCGACCGTCGTGGGCCTGGTGGTGCTGGTCGTCGGGGCGACGACGGTTCTGGTCGAGCTCGAAGACGACCTCGACCGCATCTGGAAATCACCGCCG
>VBCL01000159.1:0-869 GCA_005888865.1 Betaproteobacteria bacterium
GTGCGACTTCACGCCGATTCCCCTTTCGGTCGTGAAGTCAGACCAATCGCGCTGCCGCCGACGCCACCGAGCAGTCCACCTGCCGCGACGTCCGATGGCCAGTGAGCGCCAGCGCACACCCGTTCGACGGCGACCGCGACCACTGCTCCACCGCAGAGCGTCAGAACTGAGCGCCAAACCACGGTCGGCGGAGCAGCCCACCACAGGCAAGAGATCAACGCGAGCGGCGCTGCAACATGGGTGCTGGGAAACGACTGCCGGCCCTTGCGGCGGAATCGCATCGACGCCGGCCGTGGCCTGTGCACGACATGCTTCAGGGCGTTTCCCACAGCTATTGCAACGGGAGCAGCCAACGCCACTGCGGCTGCCCGTCGCCCCTGTCTTCGCATTGCGACTGCTGCAGCTATTCCTTCCGCGACGGAGGCGTACGGGGAACACACGTCGGCCAGGATTTTCGCTCCGGCCCCGGCAGGATGGTGGCGGCCGGCCCGTTCCAGCGCGCGGTCGAGTGCCCCTATTCCCATACGATCAGCTTGGCGATTGGGATGCGCCTCGACAATGGGCGTCAGGGTCCGCTTGGAAGCAATGCAGCCGTTTCCCGCGCGGAGGTCGCAAGCGCCAGGCGGGTCGCTGGCGCCTGGCACGCTTGCGGGCTGCTCATGGAGATGCTGCGAGCGAAGCGCTCAACTGGGCAAGCATGACGGCTTGAAAAGAATGGACCGGACCCCCTGCGCACAGCTTCAGACACGCTCGAGGTAGTGCGGTGATGGCAATCAACGCAACGTCGCGTTTGCCGTTGATGGCCTTGAGAGCGGCGAGAAAGTCGTCGCCACTCTTCAGCGCGCCGAGCCCGCCGGGTACGGAAATGG
>VBCL01000159.1:888-6812 GCA_005888865.1 Betaproteobacteria bacterium
CCTCAGCAACGGCCTCCGGACCGGATGCTCGTGCTTGCTAGGCCCGTCCCCGCCCTCGCGGCTGTGGGTGATCGCGTCAACGTAACAGGTGCGGTTCGACTCATCTTGCCCAGCGCGGTTCCAAAGATCACGCCAACCAGCGCCACTGCTGCTGGACCTCGGTGTCACCTTGTGCATGGGCAGGTCCATGAACGGATCGAAGTCAAGATCGCCTGGTGTTCTGGTGTAGAGGACGACGCGCGTCTTCTCATGGCGATCAGTGATGTGCTGTCCGATGACCGCAACGCAGAGAGCCCAGCCTGCAGGGCAGTCCGACTGCGCGGTGCAAGGACGGCTCCATGTCGTACAGCCAGCATCGCTCTGGGACGTGCTCGCGCCATGGCGGAGTTGCCGAGTGGCTCGGCGCTAATCATCGTGCGTGCGAAGGCGCGTGAAAACCGCGCTTGGACGTCCAGCTAATCGTTCTCGTGGGCCGCTTTAGAGCGAGATGGCCTGGCACGCTTTGGCTTCGACGGCTTCGGCGCGGACGTCGCGGCAGCCTTCGACGTCAAAGCCTTCGCGCCTGCGAACAAGAACGAGAGGCGCAGACCATTCTTCAGGAACCACCCGGTCGGACGCGAGAAGAGGCCGCCGCCGAGAACGTAGCCGACGCCGAGCGCCGCTCCCGCGAACGCGAGTGGGTTCTCACGTATCCGGCCTGGGATGTCGAGTTCAGCGACGTACGCTCGAACTTCGCCTGCTTTTTGCGAGATGCCGCCGCTCAACGCCTTCGCCTCGTCGACCATCTTGCCAGCATGCTCCATTGGATTGCCTTGCACGGCCGACCCTTCAGTTGCCATCGCCAAGTTGTCCTCCGTCAGCGCGAGACGATTTTTCTGATCACGTACCCAAGCGCAAGCGCACCGGCGAGACACGCAATCGGCCGCTCACGGATAAAATCCGAAGCTGCCTTGAGGGCAGCGTCGACGGCCTCGCGCGCTTCGGTGACCGCTTGTGTGACGGTCTCGCTTGCTTTGCCAGGATCAAGCTTGTCCACAACGCCGCTGTCTTTCGATTCAGCCAGGACGTCCGCCATCGCAGCCTCCCGGGCGGGATGCCCATAAAAGCAGCGTAGGCACCCGCCCGTGGCGAAGCTAGGGGCTCGCTCAGCTCGCCACTCCCCTCGACGCTGCGAGCGGTCGCCTCTGGGAACGCTACTGTCGACATCCCTACCTTTCGACAATGGCGATCCTTCAAGCATTGTTCGCGGCCATCGGCCGTTCCGCCGGGAAGGTTCTCAACACGATCTTTGGCTGAGCGGTGATCGCTCTCTTCGGCCGCACCCAGAGAGAGCAGACCCTCCTCTCGGGAGCGAAGGCCAGGGCGCGCCGTCGCCGTGGGGTCCTGAACGCCATCACCAATAATCTTGGCGGGTGGTGTTCAAGGCGCATGTGTGCGCGGGAATTGAGCAGCAGGTGCGAATTGAGAGGCAGCGCCCATACGCTGCCACGTTGGCTGGCAGCACATGACGGCGCTCGACTGGTCGCAACCTAGCTTTTTGTCTTCGTTTCCTTCAGCGCCGCCATCACGCCCTTGGCGAGTTGCTCCGCAGGACCGACGCCCCAGTAATGAAGGAAGAGAATGCGCGGCTGCTCCCCCGACATGTGCGAATGGATGGCGACGATGTTGATCCCGCCGTGGCGCAGCGCCTTGAGTACGTCCTGCAACTCCGGCTCGAGCATGGCGAAGTCGCCGTCGATGACCGCTTTGTCGTCGGTGCCCGCCAGCGCCGCCCAGGTGTTCACGCCCATGGTGTTGCCCATGGTCATGCCGCGCACTTTGGTGGTGCGGCCCCAGGTCGCCTTGTAGACGCCGTCCTTGAACTCGCCCTTCTTGCCGAAGGCCGCGTCGAGCCTGGCGGGATCGATGGTGCTCTTCGCAGGATCGATGTCGGCAGTGGGCACGTCGCCCTTCTGCTTGAGCGTCGCGAACACCTTGCCCACCGCCTCGGCGAGCTTGGCCTCGTCGCCCATCCCGCCGATGTGCATGAACATCACCTTGGGCGAATCCCAGAAGAAGTGGTTGTGCAGCGCGGTCACCTCGAGGCCGTTGTCGAGCGCGGCGCCCATCGCGGTGTTCACCTGATCCTCGGTGAGCACCACATCACCCATCACCATGGTGTGCGCGCCCCCACCGCTGAAGGCTGCCCAGGCAGTAAGACCGAGCGGCGGCGTCAGCTTCACGCCGGCTGCGGTCGAGCCGATATCGTTGCGCGGATACGAGATTTTGAACGCGCCTTCCTTCTCGTCGAGCTTGCCCTTGAGCCCGGTGAGCTGCTCAATCTTCGCAGTGTCCAACTTGGCGGCAGGCTGCGCGGCCAGTAATACGGCGATGACGGCGATCATGCACTTCTCCTCTGGGCGCTTTGGAAACGCCGGTTGACTTCATCCCATTTGATGTTCTGGCAATGGCTTGACGGTGTTCATGGCTGCCTCACTTCGACGTCGCTGTGAGATCGTCGAACTGGATGATCGAATCTGCCTTCGTCCACACGCCGAACTTGCCCGCGTCCTTGAAGGTATCGTCGTGCTCGTCGATCACCTTCGCGCCGTTCAAGAAGACCTGGATGTGGTTCCCGACCATCTCCACAGCAAGCTCGTGCCACACGCCCGAGGCGACCTTGCCGTTCCAGCCGGCGAACCTGTCCCGGCGCCCCTTGACGACGTGGTACAGGTGCACGTTGTCCTCGAGGGCATTCGCGCGCGTGATGTAGTAGTTGTCCTTATCCTTCAGGCGCCAGACGATCCCGCAGCCCTGATCTCCCTTGCCAGCAATTGGCTTGCACTTCACCGACAGGCGCAGATCTTTCAGCTCCGGCCCGGTGTACGCGATGGGGAAGCGGTAGTCGGTCTCGTCGCCGTCGGTCTGGGCGAGGACGTTCTTGCCGCTCGGCGCGTCGTCCACTGCCTGCACGATCCACTTCCCCGGCTTGCCCTTTCCGGTGAGCGCAAACTCGAATCCATTCGGCGGCCGTCCGGGCATATCCGAATCGAAGTTGAACGTCGTCATCTGCTTCTCCCCGGCAAAGCCCGCCGCGGCGATCAGAGCGGTCATGGCGACTCTCTTCATGTTTCACCTCCGCGGCGCTTACGCTTGAAGTACTCATACAGGTCGTCGAGCACGAAGCTGGCGCGCTGCAGGCGCACCTCGTCCTGCGGATGCGCCATGGCGATGCCGTTGATCAGGTGCTCGAATCCCGCGTTGTCCGGCCGGCCGTACTTCTCGTCCTTGAGATCGATATCGTGGACGATCTCGGCCAGCGCCCGCAGAGCCGCATCCGTGATCTCGAAGCGCGCGAGCAGGACTTCGAACGAGCAAAGCTCGCCCTGGTGCGTGAACTCGCCGTCGAACATGTCGAAGCGAAGCTCGCCAGGCTGGTGGCGGTGCTCGCGCGAAGCCACGAACTTGAACTTCGCCTGCGGATCGATGAAGCGGCGGATGAGCCACGCGCTCGCCATGCGATCGACGTGGATGCCGGTGCGCGTCACCCAGGTCGCGCCGCGAGGCTTTTCCAGGGCGCGGGCCGGCGCTTCATCGGTCTTCCCTGGGCGCGAGGCGAGCTTCTCCTCCATCTCCTTGAGCAGACCATCGACGGTCTCGCGGCTGCGCGCGTGAAAAAAGTCGATCGTCGCGACCTCGCCCACCCGCTTCTGCAGCCGCGCGAGCGCCGCTTCCAACTCGCTGCGCTTCTCGTCGGCGATCTCTCCCTTGCGCGGAAGGCGGCGCAAAAGGTCGCGCGCGTCGTTCGCGATGGCTTGGTAGTCGGCGTCGCGCGCGGAGCGGAACATCTCCTTCACTTGCTCGTCGTTGAGCCCTTCGACGAGCCTCGCCTCGACCAGCGAGGCGTCGCCGCCCCCCTCGACGATCTCGCGCAGGACCCAGTTCAGGTCCTCCTGCGCCTGGTCGTTGCTCGGCAGCGCGTAGACCGAGTTCTTGATGCCGACCGCGCCGAGCCGCTGCAGGCGGCGCCAGATCTTCACGCGGAAGTAGTTCGGCTTGGGTGGGATCTGGTGGATGAGCAAGAGCCACCCGCCTTTGTCTTTTTCGGGCACGGCGCGACTTATTAGTGCAGATGCATCTGCTGTCAAGCAAGCGTACCCGAGTCTTCTTGACATCGATACATCTGAACCATAGCTTGCCCGGCGCCGGAATGAGCGCCACCAGACGAGCCGAGGCGGGACCTCTTCCCACGGCTGCCAGCAACGAGCTCGTCCCCTGCACGCTGCGGGAGTTTCTCTTCTACTTCCTGCGCCTGGGCACGTTCGGCTTCGGCGGTCCGGTCGCGCTCGCCGGGTATATGCAGCGCGATCTCGTCGAGCGGCGGCGCTGGATCGCCAGACAGGATTACGTGGAAGGGCTCGCCCTCTCGCAACTCTCGCCAGGCCCGCTCGCCGCCCAACTCGCGATGTACCTCGGCTGGGTGCGCGCGGGTCGGATTGGCGCCACGCTGGTCGCGGCCGCGTTCATCCTTCCGTCATTCGTGATGGTGCTCGCGCTCTCGTACCTCTACGTGCGCTTCGGCGGGCTTCCCTGGATCCAGGCGGCCTTCTACGGCATCGGCGCGGCGGTCATCGCCATCATCGCGCGCAGCGCGGTCAAGCTCATGCGCATGACCGTGGGCCGCGACAAGCTGCTCATCGGCATCTTCGCGGTCAGCGGCATCGTCACCGCCTGGACGGAGAAAGAGATCATCTGGATCTTTCTCGGAGCTGGCGTTCTCGCCCTCGGCGTCAAGATGATTAAGATGCGCAGCACGGCCACCGCGGCGGTGGCGCTGCCACTCTTCTCCTGGCTCGTCACTGGCATCCACGGCCCCGGCGCCGGCGAGCTGTGGCGCATCGCCTGGTACTTCACCGAGGCCGGCGCGTTCGTCTTTGGCAGCGGCCTCGCCATCGTGCCATTCCTGCACGGCGGCATCGTCGAGCAGTTCAAATGGCTCGACGAGCGTCAGTTCCTGGACGCGGTCGCGGTCGCCATGATCACGCCGGGGCCAGTGGTGATCACGGTCGCATTCATAGGATTTCTCGTGGCCGGGCTGGCCGGCGCGCTCGTTTCCGCTGCCGGGGTCTTCTTCCCGCCCTACGCCGTGGTCATCGCGCTCGCGCCCAGCGTGCGGCGCTGGTCGAAGAACGAGCGCGTGAAGGCGTTCGTTGCAGGCGTGACCGCGGCGGCCGCCGGCGCGATCGCGGGCGCCTCGATCGTCCTCGGCCGCCGCGCGATCATCGACGCGCCGACGGCGGCGATCTGCGGCGTCGTGCTGCTGCTCCTTTGGAAAGCGAAGAAGATTCCCGAGCCGTTGGTGATCATCGCCGCAGGCGCGGCGGGGCTCTTCGCCCAGCGGATACTCAAGCCGTGAAGGAGACGCAGAAAATGCAATGGGCGACGCGCCGGAGCATCCGGGTCAACCGCACCGCGACCGCATGGCTGATCCGTCGCTTTCTCGATCCGCCGGCCAGGTTCCTGTTCGTCGCGCCCGAAGAGGTCGCCAAGCTGCAGCTGGCCGAGAGCGCCACCGGCTTCGACGCGCCAGGAGCGACGTACCCGCACCGCGACGAGAAGGGCCGCTGCTCTTTTGAGGCGCTGGTCGAGGAGCGTCTGCCGGACGATGCCGCGCTCCGCGCGCTCGCGCGCATCGTGCACGGGGCCGACTTCGACGAGCTGCACGTCGCTGCCGAGTCGGCCGGACTGCGCACCATCTCGCGCGGCTTTCCGCTGGTCAGTGCCAATGACGAGGAGACGGTCGCGAAGGCCTCGTTCCTCTACGACGCGCTCTATGCTGCGCTCAAGCAGGGAGGGAAGCCATGAGGCGCGGAGTCCTGGTCGCGGCAGGCGTGCTGCTGTGCTTCGCCTGCAAGCGAGGTGCGAAGGAGGTGGTCGTCTACACC
>VBCL01000160.1 GCA_005888865.1 Betaproteobacteria bacterium
AGTTGTCGTCGGCGGTCTGGCAGTGTCGGGGGCCGCGCACGCCGCGAAGTGGACGGCAACCGCGTCGGTAGGCGCTGGGGAGACGTACAACCATTACTCCGGCCCCGATCAGCCGAGCGATGGGTTGGTGACCTCACTGACCGCGGCGGCGGGGTTCCAAGGGGTGGGCGCCCGTGCCAGGGTCTCCGGGACATTGTCGGCGACCGAGAACTTCTACGTGGGGCAGAACCAGAACAACAGTTTCGCCCCCACCGCCAACATTCTTGGCCACGTCGAGGCGATCGAGAAGTTCTTCTTCGTCGATGCGACGGCAAGCATCACGCAGAACTTCATTTCGCCGTTTGGTCCGCAGCCCGGCAACATCACGACGCCGACCAACAATCGTTATACGTCGCAGACCTACAGCATCAGTCCGTACATTCAGGGGGTGATCGCGCCGAATGTCTCGTACTCCCTGCGCGACGATAACGTGTGGACCCCATCGAGCCATTTCGGCGACTCCTCGGCCAAGACGCCGACCACCTATTGGAACAACGTCAACGGGCAACTCAGTCAGGAGATCGGCTACTGGGGATGGGCGCTGCAGTACAGCCGTCAGTATTACGACAACGGGGTCGACGCCGACAAATATACCGTCGATGTCGGCCGCGCCATCGCTACTTTTCACGTCGATCCCCAGCTGTCTGTGTCCGCACGCGGCGGGTACGAGAGGGATCGCTTCGCGGTCGCGCAACCGATCGAGGGCACAATTTACGGCGGCGGGCTTACTTGGAAGCCGACAGAGCGGACCCTGGTCGATGGCTACTGGGAACACCGGTTTTTCGGTTCGTCCTACGCCTTTCAAGCGAGCCACAGGCTGCCCAACGTCGCGTTGAGCGCGAATTTTTCGCGCGGCCTGGCCAGCTATCCGCAGCTCGCGGTGCTGATCCCCGCGGGCGTCAACGTCGCACAATTCCTCGACGCGGCGTTCACGACGCGGATTCCCGATCCCGCCGAGCGTGCACAGGCGGTCGCGCAGTTCCTGGCGCAGTCGGGGCTGCCCCCGAACCTGCTGAGCCCGGTGAACTTCTACTCCAGGACACTCACGCTGCAGCAGACGGAGACGCTATCCGCCGTCTGGATCGGCGTGCTCAACAGCGTTGCCTTCACGGTGTTCAGATCCGAGAGTGAAGCGGTCTCCGGTCAGGGTTCGACGTTGCCGGCCGAGCTTCAATTCGCATCGAACAATACCCAGACCGGCGCCGGCGTGAGCTACAGCCACCGTCTCTCCGGTCTTACCAATCTCACTGCCACCCTGACATACAGCACGACGACCCCCAACAACGACTTCGACACCACAGTGGCCAATGTGCGCACGCACAACTTCAATACGTTCGTTGCGCTTAGCACGCGCTTCAGCCCGAAGACGAGCGGGTCGGTTGGCGTGTCCTACTTCGTCTTCGACACCGCTGGCAGCAGCGGCGGCAACCCGTCGACGCTGAGTGTGTATGCCACCATTTCTCACACTTTCTAGGCCGCGACGTGTACGAATCCTTCTTCGGGCTCAGTGGGAAGCCCTTCCAGCTTAATCCGGATCCCGCTTTTTTCTACGGCAGCCGGGGACACAAGCGCGCCTTCGCCTACCTGCAATACGGCGTCCACCAGAGTGAAGGCTTCATCATCATCACCGGGGAAGTCGGCGCGGGGAAGACGACGCTGGTGCGGAGCCTCCTCGAACAGATCGACCCCAACCAACTCGTCGCCGCGCAGCTGGTAACGACTCAGCTGGACGCGGAAGACCTGTTGCGCTCCGTGGCCATGGCGTTCGGGATTTCGACCCGGGCGGTCGACAAGGCGCAACTGCTGGCCGAGCTCGAAGCGTTCCTGATCTCGCTGGTGCCGCAAGGCAAACGCGCATTGCTGATCGTCGACGAGGCCCAGAACCTGACGGGCCGCGCGATCGAGGAACTGCGAATGCTGTCGAATTTTCAGCTTGGCAGTCAGGGACTCCTGCAGAGTTTCCTGGTGGGTCAGCCACAGCTGCGAGCGCTGATGCAGGGGCCCGAGCTGCAGCAGTTGCGGCAGCGCGTGACCGCGTCGTATCACCTCGGACCCATGGACCGGGCGGAGACCCAGGCCTACGTCGAGCATCGTCTGCGGCATGTGGGCTGGAGCAATGATCCGCGCTTCGAAGACGGCGCTTTCGATGCGATCTATACGTTCTCCGCAGGCATCCCGCGGCGGATCAATACGCTGTGCAACCGTCTTCTGCTCGCGGCGATGCTTTCGGAGGAGCACGCCGTCACGGCTGCAAACGTCGATGCCACCGCCGATGAAATTCGTCTGGAGCTGAGCGCGGGGAGCCCCGCCGCCGCGGCGGTGTCTTCCGTGTCCCGGCTGGACGGGCGCGGCTTCGGTGACGCTGAATCGGCGATCGGCCTGGAAGAGCGCGTGGTACGGCTCGAGCGTGCCATGACGGCGACGCTCGACCTGTTGCAGCAGATGCGCCGATCGTCGCCTACGAGACCACCCGATCAGGTTAAAGGCTGATGTCCGATCTCGCGAAAACGCTCGGATCCGTCATGTGCGTGGTCGGGGCACGGCCGAATTACATGAAGATGGCTCCGCTCATCCGGGCGTTGCGCGGCGATCCTGCGGCTCCACGCACGACGCTGGTGCATACCGGGCAGCATTACGACGTGGCGATGAATGATCGGCTATTCGCCGACCTGAAGCTGGGCGCACCGGACGTCAATCTCGACGTGGGCTCCGGGACGCATGCGCAGCAGACCGCGGAGATCATGCGCCGCTTCGAGCCCGTGATCGACGCTGCGTCGCCGAGCTGCGTAGTCGTGGTCGGAGACGTCAATTCCACGCTGGCGTGCAGTCTGGTTGCCGTCAAGAAGGGGGTCCCGATCGTCCATGTCGAGGCGGGCCTGAGGAGCTTCGATCGGACGATGCCCGAGGAGATCAATCGCCTGCTCACCGACCAGATCTGCGACGTGCTCTACACGACCGAACGTTCCGCCGCCGACAACCTCCGTCGCGAGGGCATCCGCATGGAGCGTGTGCACTTCGTAGGAAACGTCATGATCGATTCGCTGCGGGTGAGCCTCCCGCATGCGGTGCCGCCTCGTGCGGTATTGGCGAGCAACGGCCTGAGTACCGCCTTGGTCGGGGAAGGAAGTCGCTTCGGCCTGGTGACGCTGCACCGTCCGTCCAACGTGGACGAACAGGGAAGTCTTGCCGAAGCGTTGGCGATCCTCGGCGACGTCAGCCGCGAGCTGCCGCTGGTCTGGCCCATGCATCCGCGCACCCGCGCCAATATCGAGCGGTTCGGGCTGTGGCGCCTGATCGACGCGAAGCGGCTGATCGCGCTGCCGCCGCAGGGCTATCTCGAGACGCTGGGGCTCATCAAGGATGCGACCCTGGTCATCACCGATTCGGGTGGCATCCAGGAAGAAACAACTGCGTTGGGCGTGCCGTGCCTGACCATGCGTGAGAACACCGAGCGTCCGGTTACGGTCGACGAGGGGACCAACGTGCTGGTGGGCAGGAAGCGGCCGCTCGTTCGACGCTGTGTCGAGGAGATACTCGCCGGTGGCGGCAAGCGCGGACGCGTCCCCGAGCTCTGGGACGGGCACGCTTCGGAACGCATCGCCAATCACCTGACTTCGTGGCTCGCCCGGCGTGTGGAATCGGTCTATGCCTGAATCGGTGCGAGCCGTAGCAAACACCGGCGAGGTCGTCAACGCGCTGACCATCGACGTCGAGGACTATTTTCAGGTCTCGGCGTTTGCCCCGTACATCGCACGCTCGACGTGGGAAGAACGGCCGTGCAGGGTCGAGCAGAACATCGACCGGATCCTGGAATTGCTTTCGACGACCGGGGTTCACGCGACGTTCTTCACCCTCGGCTGGATCGCCGAACGCTATCCGCAGATGGTCCGGCGAATCGTCTCGGATGGACATGAGCTCGCGAGCCACGGCTACGCGCACGAGCGGGCGAGTGCGCTGGAGGCGGACGCGTTCTTCGCCGACGTCGCGCTGGCCAAGGCGGTGCTCGAGGATATCGCCGGGACCCGCGTGCAGGGCTATCGGGCGCCGAGCTTCTCGATCGGCGATCAGAATCGATGGGCCTACGCTTGCCTGGCGAAGGCCGGGTATCGGTACAGTTCCAGCGTCTACCCGATCCGGCACGATCACTACGGGTCGCCGAACGGGTCCCGTTTCGCGCACATGGCCCATACCAGCGTACTCGAGGTACCGATCGCCACGGCACGACTGTTTCGCACGAATCTGCCGGCAGGCGGCGGCGGCTACTTTCGCCTCATGCCTTATGCGCTCTCCCGCTGGTTGCTCCGACGCGTGAATCGCTGCGACGAGGAGTCCGCGATCTTCTACTTTCATCCCTGGGAGATCGATCCCGAGCAGCCTCGCGTCAATGGGGCGGACGCGAAGACCCGGTTTCGTCATTACGTCAACCTGGAGCGCACGGCGAACCGCTTGCGCTTGCTGCTGCAGGACTTCCGCTGGGACCGGATGGACCGCGTGGTGTTCGGGGTGGCATGAGCGCGGCGCGCGAACTTAAGGCGCGAAGCGCTCGGCGTCGCGCGAATGCCAAAGCGGCCGACCCGGTGCGTCGCATAGCGCGTTGTCGGGACAAGGAGGCTGCATGAATTCGAGAGCGACCGCCGAGTCCATGCGTCCGGCCGCGCTGGCGCCGGTC
>VBCL01000161.1:0-8946 GCA_005888865.1 Betaproteobacteria bacterium
CGCGGCGTCCTGCAACGCGGGAATCCTGCCGTAGGCGGTGAACGAACTGCTCAACGTCGGATGCCCGTTGTTGAGGACATGCGAGCCTGACTGGGTCGAGGTGCTGCCGGTTCCATCACCCCAGACGGTCGAATAAGCGTTGCTCGTGTAGATGTTGTACCCGAGCGCATTGCTGCCGCTCTTCATCGTCCTCTGCACGAAACTTCCGCTCGAGCCGGTCGATAGACTGATGACATAGGGAACGAGCTTTTGCGCGCCCTGGTCCGCGGGATCGAGCGAGCAGGTGATATTGAGCGTGCCGTTGGCGTTGGTCGCGCCCGCGGCAAAGACATCGTAGCTCCCGAACGCAACCCCCGGAGTCGAGACCGTGCACGTCACCGCAGCGGCATCGAGCGCGGCGGCGCTGAGGGCGGTAATCACGATACGCAGAGCCCGCTTCGCGTTGTCCATCGTGGCGCGCCGGGCGCGCTGTCCTGCGGCTGGTTTCATCGCGCTACTCCGTGGCAGACGAACGTGCCCAGGCTCGGGAGGGGATCGGCCGTGCGCGGGAACTCGGCGTCGAAGTCGCAGCTCTTGCCTTTCCACGTCGCACGCAAGCGGTTCTTTTCCTCGAGGCCGGTGAGATAGGCCTCGCCGCCGAGCCCCACCGGGAACTCCTCGTCGCGGCCGGCGATACGGACGAGCGCGCCTGAGGGGATCGGCCCCCCGTCGTCGAGGCGAATGGAGAGCGTGGCGCCATGCGAGCGGCGCACCGGAAAGTCGAGCAGCAATCCGCTCCGGAAGAACGGCACCGCTTCCATCTTGAGCCTGTCGACCTGCGCATCCAGCGGCAGGTCGGTCTCGGCGATCGACACCCGGTTGATGTCATACGCCCGCAGTTGCGGCAACACGGCGTAGCCGTCGGAGTCGGTGCGGCCGACGGGCTGATTGTCCTGCAGGACACCGACGCCGGCGTAATCGGCGACGCGCACGACTCCGAAGCTGTCGGTGATCTGGCGGCTCGCGAAGGCGTGGCCACCAACGTAGCCGATCCCGCCCGCGACGCTCACGCGTCCGGCGGTCGACCCCTGGAATCGCGAGACGTCCGCTTCATACGTTCCGACGTTGTTCTGCCAGATACCGCTCGCCTGGATCTCGTTGTGGGTATGCGCGACGACGCGGTAGCCGTAGCCTTCGCCCGCCGGCAGATTGCGCTGCAGGGTGAAGCTGGTGTCGTCGCTGTTACCCTGGCTGCTCTGGCGCACGCCGTTGTAGCTCACCGCGGCGATCGATCGTTCACCGAAGGGAACCGTGACCGTGGCCCCCAGCGCGAGGCTGCCGTGCGTGCCGAAGGTCTTCGCGGTGGACAGGCTCAAGAAAGCCCACGGTCCGAGGCCGACCGAATAGCCGACCGATAGCAGGTGGATGCTGTCCTTGGTGCGGTAGTCCTGCGCGACGTAGGTGACGCTCGCGCTGCCGTAGCGGTCGAACTGATAGCCCACCGACGTGCTCCATTGCCGCAGCGGAACCGGGTTCTCGGGTGTCGCACCGATCTGGCGAAACGCGAAGCTCGACCATTGCCCCTGCGCAACGATGCTCAAGCGTCCCGTCTGGCGCTGGAAGCCGACGCTGCCGAGCGCTCCGGTTCCCGCGCCTCCGCCGCCGCTGGCCACGCCGGTCGCGCTGACCACGCCGACGTCGGTGATGAGATAACTCGCGGAGGCACCGACGACGCCGAGGTCGCGCGAGGCTTCGCCTCTGATTTCGCCGGTGAGCTGATCCGTCAGGCCGCGTCGGTACGTTGCGCTCGCGACGGCGTGCCCATAGTCGAAGCTTTCGGTACCGAAGTTGTTGCGCTCGAAGCCCGCCTCGTAGGAGAAGTCTTCCAGACCGGCCTTCAGCAGGTTGACGCTGGCGTAGAACGGCTGCGAGATGATCTGCTCGCGTCCGAAGAGATCGCGCACCACGAGCTGCACGTTGCCGCTGCCGTTGACCGTCGGAATGTTGGTAATCGAGAACGGTCCAGGCGGCACGGGCCGCTGCGCGACCAGGGCGTTGTTGACGAACACGTCCACCGTCGACGGTAGCGCCGCTTGTCCGTTGGTCGCGATCGCAGGAAAAGTGATATAGCCGGGCTGCGTCGCGAAATTGGTCGAGTATTGCATGCCACCGAAGCGCACCGCCCGGCCCCACGCCCCGGGCACGCTGACCGCATCGCCGATGCGCAGTGTCGTCAGGCGCTGGGGAAAGTCGGTGGTCCAGGTCGTGTCCAGACGTACGGCACTCTTCGCGCCGGGGCTGTCCTGCGTAAGCAGACCTGCCACGAGCACACCGTAAGGGCTGAACACGCCGGCCTCGAATTGCCCCGCATATTGCGACTCGCCCGAGGCGCGGGAACCGAACAGGTTGTAGTTGAGGAATCCGCCGACCTGTGAAGAGGTCGGTGCAGGGTAACGCGCCTGCGCATTGACGAATTGCGTATCGGTGAACGCGCGTGCCGGCGCGGTGATCGTGAGCCGTTGCTTGGCGGCATCGTAGGCGTAGGTCACCCCGGGAATCGCGTCGAGCGGGTAGTACGGCGCTCCAGCGTGAAAGCGCGGGGCGACATCAGGTCGTCGCAGGCGCCACCGGTCGAGGCTGTCGACCGGCACCGCTATTTTTCCGTCGGGGGCGCGCAGCACCAGCGCCGTGTCGTCGAGGCGTTGAGCATTGACGTCCACCTGCAGCAGCAGCTCTTCATCGCGGGGGGCGGGTGCCACCAGCGGCGCGGCGGCAGGCGGCTCCGAGGACGGCGGAACGCGCTCGATCGTGCTGGGCTGGGCGCTAGCGGGGCCGGCGGCGGCAAGCATGATGAGGGCCCACGGTGCGAGCGCGCTAAGGCTCAACTTTGACCGCGCTGTCGATCTCGCCGGCATCGGTGAACGCCTTGAGGCGAAGCTCGTGCGCCGATTTGACGCGATCCGCTGGCGCGGACAACGTCCATTGGCGACGCTGTCCGGCAAGGACATACGCAAGCGAGGATTCGTGGGCGACCGGCTCGGCGCTACCGGGCAGTCCAAGCTGGAAATCGGTGACCTGCACGTGCGCGTTCCCGGTGTTCTGCGCCGCAAGGACGATCGTTCCGTCGGGGCGAATCTCCGCCGACCATTCGAGGCGCCGGATTCCCGGTGCCACTGGGGCGACGAACACCGGCAAGCCGACCCGCAGCGCCACCTGCAGCCCGGTGAATCCGGGCTTCGGCGGTGGCGGGACCTCCTGCAGATAAAGGCGGTAGGTCAGCTCGCGTTGCGGGTCGGCCGCCCGACGTAACCCGACGCGAACGATCTGCTCGCCGCCTGGCGGCACGGTCATGAGGGGCGGTGTGACCAGCGCCTCCGTTGTCGGCGCGTAAACCTCCTGCCCGCTCTCCTGGGCCCAGCCGACGACGCTCGACTGCACCACGATCGGCTCATCCCCGTCGTTGCGCACGGTGATTGCTGCAGTCGTGGCGCCCTTGGCCATGTCGACGCGGATCGGATTGACCTGGAACGAGCCGGCGCCAGCCTCAGTCGCCGCGACGCACATCGCGGCGACGACGAACCAGGGGGCGAGGCGGAAAGTGGCGGCGGTCGTTTGCATGTCGATGGCAGCCAGCGTGCGCCGCGTTGTGGAAACGTCAGAAGTTTACCGTCGCGACGACCGTGTCGGCGTACGTTCCCATCGCCACGAACTGGCCGGGCGGGATCGTACCGCAGACGTGGAAGGTACGCGCGCCGCGTCCGGTCGCTGGGCTGGGCGCAAAAGTCTGCCCGGCCGACGCGCCCCAAAAGGTGGTACCGGGGAAGCTGCAGCCCGTGCCCGGAGCAGGATCCGGCGGCTGGTAGAGCTCGTAGTAAAGCGTCCCGGTTGCCGACGCGGACGCGACCAGCGCCATGTAACGCTTGCCGGCATTGGGGTTCTGCCCCAGATCCATGGTGATCTTCGGCGCCGCGCCTTTGGTACACGCGATGCTCACCGTTCCCGCAGCGTTGAGGGCCGTCGTCGCGTTGGCCTGCAGCGATTCGTATCGCCCGAAGCTCAACGCGGTGGTGCTGATCGTGCAATTCGCAGTCACCGATGCCGATATGCCGAGCACCGCCGTCGTTCCCGCGGCGCGCGGAGGCACGGCCAGCGCCAGCGCAGCCGCGATCGCGGTTAAGCCGGCATACCCGGGCGAGGAGTTTCGCTTGCGTCGATCGAAAGGCATGCCAACCCCGTTTCCCGAGAATCGGGCCCGCAGCGTCCCGCCGCGAACCCGAGCGTCTCGCGAATCGCAAGCGGGCGGCGTTTGGAGGCGCCGCCTGCTGTCGGGTCGGACGCGGTTGCCCGCGCCGAGCCTTAGAAGTTGACCGTGGCGACGACGGTGTCGTTGTACGTCCCGACACTCACGTCCTGGCCGGCGGCGACGGTGCCGCAGACGTTGTACGTGCGCGCGGCCTTGGTGGTCGGCGCGGTGGGCGTGAACGTCCCGCCGACCGACGCATCCCACACGGTGCTGCCCGGGCAGGCCGTGCCGGGGGTGGTGTCCGGCGGCTGGAAGAGCTGGTAGCCGAGGACATCGGTTCCGCCACCGACGATCTTCATGTTCCGCTGACTGCCTGCTGCGTTCAAACCCAGACCCAAGGTAATCGAAGGCGCCGATCCCTTGGTGCAGGCGATCGTTACCGAGCCGGTGCCGGGGAGCGCGGACGCCGCGTTGGCGGAGACCGGATCGTAAGAACCGAAGGCGACGGCGCTGGTCGTGATCGTGCAGTTCGCGTTGACCTGCGCACTGACCGCCAGATTCGCCGGCGTGCTGCCCGCCGCGTACGCCGCATCGGACGAAACGACAGCCACACCGACACTGAACACTGAAGCGAGCGCGAGCGTGGTCGCGCGTTTGCTGAGCCGAATCGAGTTCATTTTTGAGTCCCTTCCCTATAGTTATGGTGGGTAACGCAACCGCCGTTCTCCTCTATCGTTTGGCGCTGAACTCGGCTTGGCCGGCGCGTCTTGTAGCTAACTACTTGATTCGCCGGACGGAACGTTGTCCAAACACCGCACTGCCAGACAGGAAAGCAACGGCCGTGCCAGAGTTCAACGAGGAGGCTCGGCGGCGAGCCGAGGATTGGGAAGCGTCCCTCTGCACGGGATGGCCGCGAGGAAACGGCCCGGCGGGTTACGGCGGGGCCGGGACAGCCTCAACCTGGAATCGGCGAGTTGCCGCGGAAGGGCAGAAATTTGCCTAATCCCTCCCGCCGACCGGGGTTTCAAACGAGAAGGCGCGGGCGGGGAACCTACGCCGTGACGCGAATCGTTCCGTCCATATCTTCGTGGCCGTCGCCGCAGAACACGTCGCAGTGGAATGTGAACGTTCCGACCTTGTTCGGGACGATGCGCACGCGCGCGGTCTGGCCGGGGATGATGGTCGCCCGCGCGGCGAAATCCGGTGCATTGAAGCCCATGACGACGTCACTGGTGGTGAATTCCAGCACGACCGGCTCGTTGAGCTTGACGACGAGCTCGTTGGGGTCGTAGCTGAACTTGTAGGCGCGGACCGGGATCACGCGCTCCGCCGCTTGCGAGCGAACGGAGATCGCGCCGGTCACGCCCGCAAGCGCCGTCGCAGCGAACGCGCCCAGGACGGCCCTTCGGGTGTGCAAAGCCATGGCCTCAGTTGACCCGGTTAGTGTTGGTACGCTTCAGGCCGCGACGACCGGCATTTCCGTGATCGCGTATTTCACCGGCTGCGCCTCGGCCTCGACCTCGCGGAAGCCCAGCCCCTTGTACGGCGCCTGCGGGTCCCACGCCACCGGTGTGCGCTTGGGCGTCGATCCAGCCACAGGCAGCGCGAACATGAGCCCCTTGGCCGCATGATGTTCGATGCGCCCGGTTGTATGGTGATGCTCCTGATGGATGTGGCCGTAGAACACGGTCACGTTGTCGCGCCGCTGCAGGATCTCGATCGCCTTCGCGCCGTCGGTGGTCGCCCAGTCCCACTGTGGATAGAGGTCGAACAGCGGCCGGTGGGTGAAGACGACGATACGGGCGTCCTTCGGCTGGCGCTCGAAATCCGCGGCCAGCCACGCGAGCTGGTCCTCGCCGATCGACGCCCCGGGATCCGAGACGTTGTCGAGCGTGACGAAATGCACCCCTTTGTGATCGAAGGTGTAATGGGTCGGGCCGAAGAATTCCTGGAAGGCCTTGCCGTGGTCGAGCGAAGCGTCGTGCTCGCCGGGCATGAACTTGACATCCTTCACCTTGAGCTCGCCGACGATGGAACGAACCTCGTCCATGCGTTTACGCCGGACCTTGCCGTCCTCGGTGGTATGGGTGAGGTCGCCGGTGAAGACGACGAAATCCGGCGCTTCCTTCAGACTGTTCACCGCGGCCACCGCCTTCTTCAACGTTCCCGTCGCGTCCGGGTTCTGGGCAGGACCCTCGAAGCCCCAATGAGAATCGGAGAGCTGGACGAAGTAGAAGTCCTTTGCCGCGGCTCCCTGGGCTCCGGCCGACGTTGCGGAGCCCGAGACCAGCACGACCCCGCCGAGCCCGGCCAGCTTGAGAAACTCGCGACGATCGAGCGTATATGCCATGACGTTCTCCGGTAATGGTTGAAAGCGATCCCTCTCAACACGTGATACCTCGACGGTTCGACGTTTATTCCGACGCGCACCGGCGGCGATGGTGCGCCGCACCAAGTATCCGACGACGTGGGATCGGCCGAGTGACCGGTTCGAGCCGGGTGCTCGTGTGGCCCGCAGGACACATCCGCGTCATACTGGCACCGTAGCGTGTTCCGCCTTGCCACCCGCCGATGCCGTCCTACCTGTCGATCGAAGCGCTGACCGTGTCCTACGGTGCCCGGCCGGTGCTCGATCGGGTGAGCCTCGACGTCGAGCGGGGCGAGATGATCGCGCTCCTCGGCAGCAGCGGATGCGGCAAGACGACGCTGCTGCGGTCGATCGCCGGGTTCGTAATCCCGGACTCAGGGCTAATCCGGATCGAGGGCCGCGACATCGCGCACCTTCCCCCCGAGGCGCGCGGCACGGCGATGATGTTCCAGTCCTACGCGCTGTGGCCGCACATGAGCGTGGCCGACAACATCGGTTACGGCCTGCGCATGCGCAGCTGGAAGAAGGACGCGATCGCCGCGCGGGTCGAGGAGATGCTGAAGCTGCTCCAGCTCGAAGGTTACGGGCCGCGACCGGTGACGCAACTTTCCGGCGGCCAGCGCCAGCGCGTGGCGCTCGGGCGGGCGCTGGCCGTGAGCCCCCACGTGCTGCTCCTCGACGAGCCTATGTCGAACCTCGACTACAAGGTGCGGCTGGAGCTCCGCCACGAGCTGCGCGCCCTGCAGCAGCGCATTGGCATCACTGCGGTGTACGTCACCCACGACCGCGAAGAGGCGCTGACGCTCTCCGACCGCATCGCCGTGATCGACGCCGGACGCGTCGTGCAGGTCGGCGCGCCCGAGGAGATCTTCCACCACCCGAGCTCTGCGTTCGTCGCAGGATTCATGGGGGCGGACAATGCGCTCGATCTCGTCGCCGGCGACGACGGCGCGCTGGCAGCGTCGAGCGGCGCCGCCGCGAGGCGCGGTCGCCGCGTCCGCGCGCATTTCCGCAGCGACGCGGCGCGCCTTTCGCTGCCCGGCACAGCCGCGACCAACGGCGGCGACCTGGTGCTCGACGGAATCGTCGCGCAGTCGGTCTACGTCGGCCAGGGATATCGCTATCGCGTCCGCACCGACGGGGCCGAAATCTGGGTGCACGCCCCCGAGCGCGTCGCTGAGGGCACGAGCGCCCGCGTTGTCGTCCCGCGCGAAGCTTTGCTATTGTTTCCGCAGGATTCTGTTTGATTCACTTGGAGGAGGCCCCATGAAGGCAAGGATATTCACAGTCGCGATCGCGCTGGCATTCGCCGGCGTCACGGCGGCGCAGACGCTCAACGTCGTCACCGCGGGCGATCAGAACATGGTCGATTACGTCAACAACTACCTCGCGCCGAAGTTCGAGGCGATGAACCCCGGAGTGAAGGTGCGCGCGGTCGGCACCGGCCCGGGCGATGGGGGCTCGCAGAAGATCTACGAAAAGCTTTCCGCGCAGCAGAAAGCGGGCAGCAACGAATGGGACGTCGACGTCGCGGTCATCCATCAGCTTGCCTCGGCGACGATGGTCAAGGAAAAGCTGCTGATGCCATACCGCAACGACGTCTCCGTGGGCAAGCTCGTCAGCCGGGATACGGCGAAGAACGCACTCGGCGCCGACGTCGATGGCTACGTGCTGCCGATGTTCCACAGCCAGATCGTGTTTGCGTACAACCCCGACCTGGTCAAGGCACCGCCCAAGTCGTATACGGAGCTGAACGACTGGGTGAAGAAAAATCCGAAGCAGTTCGGCTACAACGGCGTCAAGGGCGGGATGTCGGGCGTGGGCTTCGTCACCGGCTGGGTATCCGCGTACAGCGGCATGGCCGACAAGCTGGAGAGGGGACCCTACGAGGCATCCGCAGCGCCGGCAATCGACAAGGCGCTCAGCGGCCTGAAGGAATTCAACCAGTACGTGGTGATGACCCCTGGCAACGCGGGCACGCTGGACATGTTGAACCGCGGCGAGATCGCGATCGGCCCGGTTTGGGTCGACATGTTCTACACCTGGCAGGCCGATGGGCGCATGAGTCCGAAGATCAAGCTCGTGCTGCCGTCGCCGGGGCTGCCGGGCCAGCCGATGTACTACGTGATCCCGGCGAAGGCCGCGCATGCGCAGCTTGCGAAGAAGTTCATCGAGCTTGCCGAGAGCCCCGAGGTGCAGGCCGACGGCATCATCAAGCAGTTCAACTGGTATCCGGGCATCGATCCCCAGTATGTGCAGCCCAAGCTCGACCCGGCGGCGTGGAACAAGCTCTTTACCGACATCTCGCCGACCGATCTGTCGAAGTTCGGGCGGCCCTTCCCGCTGTCGCCTTATT
>VBCL01000161.1:9195-14970 GCA_005888865.1 Betaproteobacteria bacterium
GCCCCCGCGCTCGCCGTGGTGGGCTTGTTCTTCGTAGCGCCGCTCGGCATGTCGGGCGTGGTGGCGTTCCGCGGCAAGAACGGCGGCTTCACGCTCGAGCATTTCGCCAAGGCGTTCGATTTCTACACGACGGATCTGCTGTTCACGCTGACGATCGTGCTGCTCTCGACGTTGCTGATCGGGGTGGTGGCGATCGCGATCGCAGGTTATCTCACGCTGGGCGGGCATGCGCGCACGGTGGCCATCCTCCGGTGGCTCTATCGCTGGCCACTGTTCATTCCATTCGTCGTCGCCGGGCAGCTCATGCGCACGTTCCTGGCGAAGAACGGGATGCTCAATCACGTCCTGGTCGGCGGAGGGCTCATCGACCCGCTGTCGGCCCAGAGCATGCTCGATTGGCGCGGTATCGTCGTGGCGTTCGTGTGGAAGCAGGCGCCGTTCGTCACGCTGCTCCTGGCTGGCGCGATGGCGGCGGTCGAATCGCAACATATCGAGGCCGCGCGCAATCTTGGCGCGCGCCGCCTGCGCGTGCTCGCCGACATCGTGTTGCCGCAGGTCCGCGGCACGTTGCTGGTCGGGCTCGTGCTGTCGTTCGTGACCATGCTCTCGGTGCTCTCCGTGCCGCTGATGATCAACCCGAACTCGCCGACGATGGTGACGGTCGACGTCGCGTACCGCATCAGCACGCACGCCGACTATCCAGTGGCCAACGCCTTGTGTCTCCTGTCGCTGGCGCTGGCAGCGATCGGCGCGGTGTTCTATCTGCGCCACGCCGTGGCCAAGGCGGAGGCGGCGTAAATGAGCGCGACGCTCAGCCTGCCGTCTGCGCTGCGAACCCTCTTCCGCGCGCTGCTTCTGGCGCTGCTCGCCTTCGCCATTTTCGGGCCGCTGCTGAACCTGCTCCTTTGGGCGTTCGCCGAGCGCTGGTATTTCCCGAACAAGCTTCCGATGGAATACGGCCTCACCTACTGGTACCGCGTATTCCAGCCGCGCGGCAACGCGCTCGCCTCGCTCGGCACCAGCGTCTGGATCGCGATCCTCACCGTGTTCTTCAGTCTCGCGGTCGCGGTTCCCGCCGGCTACGCGCTGGCCCGGCTGAAGCTGCCGTTGCGCGGCGCGATCCTGCTCGCATTCCTGCTGCCGCAGGCAGTGCCGAATCTGCCCGTGTATGTCAACATCGCCCAGGTCTTCTACCAGATCGGGCTCAACGGCACGATCTTCGGCGTGGTCCTGGTCCACGCCTCGCATGGGCTGGTGCTTGCGGTATGGATTGCCTCCGCCGCATTCGCCTCGGTCGATGCCTCGCTCGAGGAGGCGTCGCGCAATCTCGGCGCATCGCCATGGACGTGCTTCCGCACAGTGACGTTGCCGCTCGCGGTGCCCGGTCTCATCGCCAGCGCCATCTTCGTGTTTCTCGAATCGCTCGACGAGTTCACGGGTACGTACTTCGTCGGCGTGCCCGACGTAACGACGTTGCCGCTCCTGATGTTCAATGCGACGATGGGCGGCAACTACCAGATCTCGTCGATCACCGCCCTGCTGCTGCTCATACCCTCGATCGGGTTCATGCTCGTGGTGGAGCGTTTCCTCAAGTCCGACGTCCTGGCGATGGTTGGACGCTAAGTGGCGTCTCGGAAACGTTCGCACGAGGGGCCACCGAGCCTGACAGTCGACAACGGACTTGCGACGGTTCGCTTCGAACGGCCGCGCGAGCATAACCGGATCGATCCCGATGACATTCCGGTGCTCCGCGCGCACCTCGAGCGGGTAACCGCTGATACGTCGGTTCGTGTCGTTGTGTTCACAGGCGCCGGCGAGCGCACCTTCAGTTCCGGCTTCACTATCGAGGCGATCCTCGATCGGCTCGATCGCAGCTTCGAGGACCTGCTCGACGCGATCGAGGCCCTTCCGTTGCCGACGATCGCGGTCGTGAACGGGGGTGTGTACGGCGGCGCGACCGACCTGGCACTGTGCTGCGATTTCCGCATCGGCGTCTCGGGCACTCGCATGTTCATGCCGGCCGCGCGCTTCGGGCTCCATTACTACCCGGGGGGCTTGCGCCGCTATGTCGCCGCGGTCGGGGCGACGCAGGCAAAGCGCGTGTTCCTCACCGGGCAGACGCTCGCCGCCGAGGAGATGCAGCGGATCGGATTCCTGACGGAGCTTGTTCCGCGCACGCGACTTGGCCGCACCGTCGCGGCATACGTCGCCGCAATCCAGACCTGCGATCCGGCAGTCGTGGCATCGATGAAGGAGCAGATCCACGCGATCGACGCCGGTGACCAAGCGAAGGCAGCGTCGCGCGCCGCGTACGAAGCTTCACTGGCATCGCCGGAACTGAGACGGCGCCTCGGTGCACTAACGCAGACGCGCCATCGGAGATAATCGGCTCGAACCTGCAGGCGCGTTCTGTGCGATCATAATCCGATCGGTGGGCCCCACGATGAACCTCGTCGACGCTGTGCTTGATCGCTTGCGGTCGCTGCCGCAGCCTGGGGCGGGGGACTTCGTCTGCCACACACCGCAACCGATACCGCCCCTCGACGATGACGACGACGATGACGAGGATGACGACCGAGGTTCGGGTGGGGGCAACATCGATCCCGACGACGACGAGGGCGGATTCGACGACGATGACGACGATGATGAGGCGCCCTGGAGCGCGGTGGCGCGCCGAGGCGGGCTCCTCACCGGGCGGGGGTAGATGATGGATACGGTCGAACGTCGCGCGGGCAACGCACACGTGAAAACCGCCGCGACGTTACGTTATCAATCGGGTTTCGGAAGCGAGCTCGCCACCGAAGCGCTGCCGGGCGCGCTGCCGCAGGGGCAGAACTCGCCGCAGCGGCCGCCGTATGGGCTCTACGCCGAACAGCTCTCGGGCACCGCGTTCACGGCACCGAGGCACGCCAATCGCCGTTCGTGGTTGTATCGCCTGCGCCCGGCGGTGATGCATGGTGCGTTCCAGCCGTTCGATGCTCGCTTGCTCAAAAGCGCGCCATTCGACGATATCGCGCCGCCACCGACGCAAATGCGCTGGGATCCGCTGCCGCCGCCCTCGGCGCCGATTGATTTCGTCGAAGGCCTCGTCACCATGGCCGGCAATGGCGACGCGGGCCTCCAGACCGGCATCGGCATTCACCTCTATGCATGCAACCACTCGATGGAGCAGCGCTTCTTCTACGACGCGGACGGCGAGTTGCTGCTCGTGCCGCAGGAAGGAGCGTTACGGGTCGCAACCGAGCTCGGCATCCTGGATGTCAAGCCCGGAGAGATCGCGCTGCTGCCGCGCGGGATCCGCTTCCAGGTCCGGTTGATAGGCGCAAGCGCCCGAGGCTATGTGTGCGAGAACTATGGCGCGCACTTCCGTCTGCCCGAGCTCGGGCCGATCGGCGCGAACGGACTCGCCAACGCGCGCGATTTCCTGGCGCCGATCGCCGCGTTCGAAGATCGCGAAGGCAGCTTCGAGCTCGTGGCGAAGTTCGGGGGTGGTCTCTGGAGCGCATCGATCGACCATTCGCCGCTCGACGTCGTCGCCTGGCACGGGAATCTCACGCCGTACAAGTATGAGCTGGCGCGCTTCAACACCGTGAACACGGTCAGCTTCGATCATGCCGATCCGTCGATCTTCACCGTGCTGACGTCGCCCTCCGATACCGCCGGCACGGCCAACGTCGACTTCGTCATCTTCCCGCCCAGGTGGATGGTTGCCGAGCATACGTTCCGGCCACCGTGGTTCCATCGCAACGTGATGAGCGAGTTCATGGGTCTCGTGCACGGCGTCTATGATGCGAAGGCGGAGGGCTTCATGCCGGGAGGCGCCAGTCTCCACAACTGCATGTCGGGGCACGGGCCCGACGCGGCGACGTTCGAGAACGCGAGCCGCGCCGCACTCGAGCCCCAGAAAATCGAGAACACGCTCGCCTTCATGTTCGAAAGCCGCTACGTCATCCGGCCGACGCGCTTCGCGCTGGAGACGCCGCAACGGCAGAAGGATTACCTGGACTGCTGGCAGGGACTGGCGAAGCACTTCACGGGTAAACCGTGATGTTGGACCCCCACGCCGTGCGGCGCAGATGTGGACCCCCACGCTTGCGGCTGCCGCCGCTGCGCTGCCCCCGGAGGGGGCGCAGTTCGCGCCTTGGGGCGGCCCTGCGGCGCTCATGATCGCCCCATCGAGCGCGCGTGCGTTCATCGAGGTCGCGCCCGACTCGCACTTCCCGATCCAGAACCTGCCCTTCGGCATTTTCAGCACGTCAGCCGATCCGCGGCCGCGTGCGGGCGTGGCGATCGGCGAGCTCGTGCTCGATCTCGCGGCGCTGGAGGAGGCGGGCCTGCTCACCGTGGCGCCCGCGGGTAGCCGGGTCTTCGACCGCGATACGCTCAATGCCTTCATCGCGCTCGGCCGGCCGCTCTGGACGCAGGCACGTTCGCGCGTCGGAGAGCTGCTCAGCGAAGATCATGCGGACCTTCGCGACAACGCCGGATTGCGGGCACGAGCGCTGGTGCCAATGCGAGAGGCGCGTATGCACCTTCCGGTCGCGATCGGCGGTTACACGGATTTCTATTCGTCGAAGGAGCATGCGACCAACGTCGGCTCGATGTTCCGCGATCCGAAGAACGCGCTGCTGCCGAACTGGCGCCATCTTCCGGTCGCGTACAACGGCCGGGCGAGCTCGGTGGTCGTCAGCGGTACGCCAATCCGGCGTCCGCGGGGCCAGCTCAAGATGCCGGACGCCGAAGAGCCCATCTTCGGTCCGACACGCAAACTCGACTTCGAGCTGGAGACCGCATTCATCGTCGGCGAGGGCAACGCGCTCGGCGAGCCGATTGCTGTCGACGATGCCGAGCGCCACATCTTCGGGCTGGTGCTGATGAACGACTGGAGCGCGCGCGACATCCAGCAATGGGAATACGTCCCGCTGGGACCGTTCAATGCCAAGACCTTCGCGACCTCGATCTCGCCTTGGATCGTTACACTCGATGCACTGGCGCCGTTTCGGGTCGCCGGCCCGGTCCAGGATCCGCACCCGCTGCCTTATCTCGTCCAGACCGGCGCAGGCGGACTCGACCTTCAGCTCGAGGTCGCGCTCGCATCATCGGGCGGTACGCGGGCGACGATCTCTCGTACCAATGCGCGCCATCTCTACTGGAGCATGGCGCAGCAGCTCGCGCATCACACGGTGTCGGGCTGCAACACGCGGGTCGGCGACCTGATGGGGTCCGGCACGATCAGCGGCTCGACGCCGGATTCGTTCGGGAGCCTCCTCGAGCTCGCCTGGAACGGGACGCGCCCGCTCGCCCTACGCGGCGGTGCGATGCGCTCGTTCCTCGAAGACGGCGACGAGGTGATCATGACCGGGTGGTGCCAAGGCGACGGCTACCGCGTCGGCTTCGGCGAGGTGCGGGGCGAAATCCTGCCCTCGCCTGATTCCCGGCGGGCAAATCCCACCGGTCGTACGACCGGTGCGGGCGGCTAACGACCCGGCTTACGCCGCGACCACCATGCGGCAATCAAACCCGCGCCGACGAGAAGAATTGTAGCGGGCTCCGGCGTCGTGCCGACCAGTGAGAACGCAGCGTTGAAAGTCGGCGCCGCACCGCCGGTCGGAGGCACCCCCACAATGTCCGTGCCCACGCGCAGCCAGTCCGGGTCGAGGTTCGCGTCGCGAGTCCATTCTTGCAAATCGGTGGAGCCCGGCGGGAATGGCGTGCCGGGCGGGACGATGGGTTTCGGCGCCGAAAGCCACAGAAACTCTCCGCCGGTCACCTGGA
>VBCL01000562.1:0-1659 GCA_005888865.1 Betaproteobacteria bacterium
CAAAGCACCTGACGCTCGGATTGCAATGCGGCGGCTCCGACGGCTACTCGGGCATCACCGCCAATCCGGCGCTCGGCGCCGCCGTCGATCTCCTGGTGCGCCACGGCGGCACCGCGATACTTTCCGAAACGCCGGAAATCTACGGTGCCGAGCACCTGCTTACGCGCCGCGCCGTCTCGCGCGAGGTGGGCGAGAAATTGATCGAGCGCATCAAATGGTGGGAGGAATACACCGCGCGCAACAAGGGCGAGATGAACAACAACCCGTCGCCGGGGAACAAGGCCGGCGGGCTTACCACCATTCTCGAAAAATCGCTCGGCGCGGTGGCCAAGGGCGGCACCACCAACCTGGTCGCCGTGTACGAATATGCCGAGCCTGTCACCGCCAACGGTTTTGTCTACATGGATACCCCCGGTTACGATCCGGTATCGGCGACGGGACAGGTCGCCGGCGGCGCCAACATGATCTGCTTCACGACCGGACGCGGCTCGGCGTACGGTTGCGCACCGTCGCCATCGCTGAAGCTCGCGACCAACACCGCGCTGTGGGAACGCCAGGAAGAGGACATCGACATCAATTGCGGCGAGATCGTCGACGGAACGTCGACGGTTGCGCAAATGGGCGAGCGATTTTTCCGTCTTATTCTCGACACGGCGTCGGGCGCGAAGAGCAAGAGTGAAATGCACGGCTATGGCCAGAACGAATTCGTGCCGTGGTATCTGGGAGCCGTGATGTGATGCGAGTATCGCGCATTGACAGTCCGGGGCCTTGGCCGTAGGCTGCCCGAGTGCGGAAGGTCGTAGGTGCGAATTTATTCGCACGCTGTACAGCAGGAACTGATGCGGCCGAATGAATTCGGCCCTACATTTCTAGGAGGAGTTCGATGAACAAGTTCTTCGCCGGCATCGTCGCCGGCTGCGCCATTGCATTTGCAGGCCAGACGCTGGCGCAGGAAACGCTGACGGTGTGGTGGGTCAAGGGCTTCTACAAGTCCGAGGACGATGCCCTCTTTGCGGCGATCAAGAAGTTCGAGGACAAGACCAAGGTCAAGGTCGAGCTTTCGCAGTACCCGGTGCAGGACATGATTCCCAAGACCGTCTCCGCGTCGCGTTCGCCGATGTCTACGACTTCCAGGTTACGGGCAAGTGGGCGTTCGACGGCAAGCTCGAGGACTTGACCGACGTCCTCACGCCGATGAAGGCGAACTTCCTGCCCAACACCGTCGAAACGACGTATCTGTACAACGACAAGACCAAGAAGCGCGCCTACTACGCGTTCCCGCTGAAGCAGCAGACGATGCATATCCAGTATTGGATCGACATGCTGGGCGTCGCCGGCTTCAAGGAGTCGGACATTCCCACCGGCTGGAAGGATTACTGGTCGTTCTGGTGCGACAAGGTGCAACCTGCGTACCGGCAGAAAAGCGGCACGCGCAACTACGCCACGGGTTTCCCGATGGGCGTGGATTCGAGCGACTCGTTCTACTCGTTCCTGACCTTTATGGACGCGTACAACGTCAAGCTCGTCGACGATAACGGCAAGCTGCTGGTCGACGATCCCAAGGTGAAGCAAGGGCTGATCGGCGCGATGACGGACTACACCAGAGTCTACACCAAGGGCTGCACGCCGCCATCGTCGACCTCCTGTAAGGATCCCGAC
>VBCL01000562.1:1723-2296 GCA_005888865.1 Betaproteobacteria bacterium
TTGCGGCGAAATGGCTCGACGACATGAACAACGAGACGCTGTCCGCGGAGCAGCGGGCGCAGGCGAAGAAGAACTATACGGAGCTGATCGCTACCGCCGGCTTCCCGAATAAGCCCGACGGCTCGAAGATGATCTATCGCGCCGCGGTCAAGACCGGCGTGATCTTCGAGGGTGCAAAGAACAAGAAGCGCGCGAAGGAATTCGTCGCGTTCCTGCTGCAGGACGAGAATCTGACGCCGTACGTCGAGGGCTCGCTCGGTCGCTGGTACCCGGTGACGAAGGCCGCCGCCGAGCGCCCGTTCTGGAAGGCGGACCGTCACCGCACGGCCGTATACAACCAGTTCCACGCCGGGACCGTGACTTTTGAATTCACCAAGAACTACAAGTTCACGATCATCAACAACGAGAACGTCTGGGCGAAGGCGATGAATCGCATCGTCACTGAAAAGGTTCCCGTGGACAAGGCGGTCGACGGGATGATCGCGCGCATCAAGGCGGTCGCCGGCTGATGCGTCCGGTGGAAAAATGAAGACCTCAGGAGGAAGCGCGCTTCCCTGACGTCGCTCCCGCGCC
>VBCL01000150.1 GCA_005888865.1 Betaproteobacteria bacterium
TTGAAATCGGCTGTATAAATCGCGACACCCGCCACCGCGAACACCGCTAACCCGACGAGCATCGTTTGTTTATTGCGTGTCATTGATTGTTCCCCTTTCCGGGCGTTTGACGATGACGGTTCGAAGTATAGCCAAGTGGACCCGCGGGGGAAGGTGAATATTCACGTTCGAACGACTTATAGGCGCCTGTTAGCCGTTTGGTTCGAGACTTAGATGACCGCTCCAAAACCAGCTCCAAACGACACGGATCGTACTGTAACTCGCTGATTATTAGTGATGCTTTGCCGTCCGCCATCGAGAGTTCGGTCTGTCGGCCCAGAATGCCCTCGGCTGAAGTAACGCGGACCCTGGCCCTCGAGCGTGTCGCACCGCGCCTGCGTGTGGGCCGCGTCGTCGTCCACGATGACAATCCTTCCCGGCTCCGCCCCTGGCGCCATCGGCTTTGCCCTCTCCTGTCAGGTTCCTAATCGATGACGAGGTACGTCACTCGGCGACGATCTTATGCTCGGCAGCGATCCGCTTCCATTGCGTGAACTCTTCCTTGATGCGCGCGGCGAAAGACGCCGGGGTCATCGCGACCGGCACCGTCCCATCGGGCTCGAGGACCGTGCGCAGCTCGGCCGAAACCGCGATTTCGTTGATTTCGCGGTTGAGCCGCTCGATCCAGGGTGTCGGTGTGCCGGCGGGCGCAAACACGCCGACCCAGATGTCGATCGAATATCCGGGCACGCTCGCGGCGAGCGGCGGCAGATCGGCGAATGCGGAGTGCGCCTGCTTCGAAGTCACCGCGAGCGCCCTCACCTTGCCGCTCTTGATCAATGGTGCCAACGTGCTGTAGCTCGAAATCATCACCTGAATCTGACCGCCGGCAAGATCGGTCACGGCGTTCGCCGCGCCCTTATAAGGCACGTGACTCATCCGGACCTTGGCGGCGTCATCGAACAATTCGCTCGCCAGATGGCCGATCGACCCCACCCCGGCTGAGCCGTAGTTGAGCCCGCCGGGTTTCTCGCGCGCCGCGGAGAGCAGATCCCCGGGCGACCGGAACGGCGTCGAAGAAGAAACGGCAAGAAGCAGCGGCCCCTGACCGATCATCGCAATCGGCGCGAAGGCGTTCAAAGGGTCGTATGGCAACTGAGCCTGTGTCGCCGCAGCGGTCAGGAAAGTCGACGACGTGAGCAGCAGAACCGAACCGTCGTGAGGTGATTTGGCGACCGAATCTGCGCCGATCACGCCGGCCGCGCCCGCTTTGTTCTCGACGATGACGGGGATGTCGAGACGCTTCGCGAGCGGCACCGCAAGCGCGCGGGCGATGACGTCATTGCTCGCACCCGCCGAGAATGGCACGACGATCCTGATCAGCTTCGGCGGCGGCGCCTGCGCCAGGGCAAAAGGTGTCATCACGCCGAGCAGCGCGGCAACACAGAAGAGGATCCTCAATCTCAGCACTCGCACACCCTTCTGTGTTGTCACGATGCGTAAAATCCTAACGGTCGCGACAGCTTTCGTCTACCCGAACCTGCCGCTCGCTTTCAGCGACAAATTGCGCGACGCCATTCCCGTGCGTTGCAGCGAGGATGAACCTCTCACGCTGATATGATCAGGGCGTTGCCCCGAAGAAAATCTGGCATGCATTCGCTTCGTATCATTTGTCCTAACGGGCACCTGGGGTTTGCGCCACTTCGCGTCGAAAGTTTCAAACTCGGCGTCGCGGCCGGACCCCATTACATTGCCGCCGATTCCGGCAGCGACGACGTCGGCCCGGTGCCGCTCGGCACCGATACGTCGACCAGCCCACTCGGTTGGCAGACCCAGGACCTCGAGCACATGCTGCTCGCCTCACGTCGGCTCGGCGTGCCGATGATCATCGGTTCCTCGGGAGACACCGGCGCGAACAGCCGCGTCGATCTGTACGTCGGAGTCATCAAGGAGCTCGCCGCCAGGCATGGGTTGAAACCGTTCCGTCTCGGCTATTTCTATTCCGAAGTGGATAAGGAAGACCTGCGGCGCCGCATGCGTGCCGGTGAAGTCGTCCCGGGCCTCGAGGGTCACGTGGCGCTCACCGAGGCCGAACTCGATGCGACGGAGCGGATCGTGGCGATGGCCGGCGTCCATCCCTTCATCGATCTGCTGCAACGGGGCGCGGAGGTGATCATCGGCGGCCGAAGCAGCGACAGCTGTGTGTTCGCCGCACCCGCGATCCACCACGGCTTTCCGGACGCGGAGGCCTACTACCTGGGCAAGGTGCTCGAATGCGCGTCGTTCTGTGCCGAGCCGTACGGTGGGAAGGAGACCGTCATGGGCGAGATAAGCGCAGAGGACGTTCGGGTGACTGCGATGCATCCCGGGCAGCGCTGCACGGTCGCTTCGGTCGCCGGACATGCGATGTACGAGCGCTCCAATCCCTACTTCGAGCACGTCGCCGGCGGGACGCTCGACATGTCCGGCTGCCGCTACGAGCAGATCGCCGAGAAGACCACCCGCATCACGGGCGCCAAGTTCATAGCCGCGCCCGAGTTCCGGGTGAAGCTCGAAGGCGCCGGCAAGATCGGCGAGCGCTACGTCGGCCTGGTCGGCATACGCGACCCCTACACGATCGCGCACGTCGACGAGGTTATCGGCTGGGCGCGGCAACAGGCGCGGGAGCGCTTCGGCGACACTGGTTACGAGCTGCATTACATCGTCTACGGTCGCAACGGCGTGATGGGCGAGCTCGAGCCGCTGAAGGCCCGGCCCGCCCACGAATTGTGCATTCTCGTGCAAGGCGTGGCACCCACGGCAGCGATGGCCGAGGAGGTCTGCATGATCGGTACCCGCCAGATGTTCTATGCACGGCTGCCCGAGGTCAAAGGCTCGGCCGGATCCGTCGCGTTCGCTCTGGACGAGGTCCTGCGCGCGAGTCCCGCCTGCCGCTGGACGATCAATCACACACTCAGGTGCGACGATCCGCTCGAGCTGTTCCCGACGCATCTGACGATCGTGGGGAGATGAGAGGCGCGATGAAGACCCGGAGACTCTCCGAGATCGCCAAGACGATCCGCAGCAAGAACGCCGGGGTGGATCTCATCACCTTCGATGTGATCTTCGTCGACCGCGCAACGTACGAAGGCGTGAAGCGTGCCCGGGTTCTCACTCGCGAAAGCGTGGCCAGGCTCTACGGCATTCCGCCCGAACGGATCGCGGATTTCGTCGAGTTCGATCCCGCGAATGCGATCAAATTCACGATCTATCGGCTGCAGCCGAGCGGCAGTCCCGGAGACCCGGACATTTTCGGATCGCAGCAGTACGCGCCATTGCTCGATATCGAGGTGCCGCTGGATCGTTAGCGATCGGCGGCGCCTTCTTAAACCTTCGCCTTGCCCTGATTGGCGACCGTTCGCATGGCCTGTGCCACGACGTCGGGGTCGCCCAGGTAGTAGTGACGCAGCGGCTTCAGATCGTCCGCAAGCTCGTAGACCAACGGTATGCCCGTCGGGATGTTGAGGCCGACAATCTCGGCGTCGCCGACGTTGTCGAGATACTTCACCAGCGCCCGCAACGAATTGCCGTGCGCCGCGATGATCACCTTTTGGCCCGCTTTGACGCTCGGCGCGATCACTTCGTGCCAGTAGGGTAGAAAGCGCGCCACCGTATCCTTGAGGCACTCGGTGAGAGGAAGCTCGGACGGACTGAGCTGCGCGTAGCGCGGGTCCGATCCCGGATGGCGTGGGTCCGACGGCTGCAGCGCCGGCGGCGGAACATCGTAGCTGCGGCGCCAGATGAGCACTTGCTCGTCGCCGAACTTGGCTGCCGTTTCGGCCTTGTTCAGCCCTTGCAGCGCACCGTAATGCCTTTCGTTCAGACGCCAGCTCCGATGGACCGGGATCCACATGAGGTCCATCGCGTCGAGCACGATCCAGAGCGTACGGATGGCGCGCTTCAGCACCGACGTATGCGCGACGTCGAAGACGAATCCCTTTTCCTTGAGCACGCGGCCCGCGCTCTTCGCCTCGGCGACGCCCTGTTCGGTCAGATCGACGTCGGTCCATCCGGTAAAGCGGTTTTCCTTGTTCCAGGCGCTCTCGCCGTGCCGCAGAAGAACGAGTTGTCGCATGGCTTTTATTTTCGATGACTCGACCCGGCAAGTAAAGCGGCGTGATCGCCACCGCTACAGCTGTACGAGCAACGGGCTGAATGAGGACGTCGATCACGTCGGCGCCGTCCGGAGACTTCAGCCGGCTTTGACGAAGCGTCTTCACGAAATCGGGGATCGCGAGCGCCCGGAAGTCAGAGCGAATCAGGATCCCGGCAATCGCCCTTTGCAGGCCCAGAGACTTGGCAAGAGGGAACAAGCGCGCGAGCTCGGCCAGACTCTGAGGATCGGCAAGATGATAGTTTGCAAGCGTGTCGAGGGCGCGAATCTGCGCGCCGGAGGCGCTCATGCGCACGATGCCGGACGCGAGACTCCGGAGCTCGCTCGCATCGGCGAGCGGCCGACGATGGAGGTACGCCTGCGCGATCTGGACGTCGTCGTCATCGGGGCTCGTCAACGCCCGAAGGACGCGGGCATGAGCCTCGGTACTCCCAAGGCAGGCGAGAAGCGCGGCGTGCGTCACCTTGCGGGTTTGCAGCGAGGACGCTGGCAGTCGCTGAAGCTCCTGATCCAGCTCGTGCTCCTTGTTGATCGAGCACACCAGATCCACGTCCGCTGGACCGATCGCATCTCTCGCGAGCTCATCGCCGATCATCCGCATCAGCTCGGCCCGCTGCTCCGAGGGCGAGAGCCAGCCCAGCGTGCCCGCCAGCTCGATCATGCGCGCGCGGACCGCCGGTTGATCGGCGTCGCGGGCGAACTCCAGGTATCGCGTACGCGCCGCGGTATCACGCGTGATCGCCTCGAGCGCATCGACCACCGACGGCGCCCGACGCTCCGCTTCGCTGATCGATGCGACATATTTCTCGATGCGGTCGAGCAACATCCGTACTTCCGCCATATCCCGACCGAGAAGCCGATGGACGAAGTCGAGCTTCTGCGCCGTCGGCAGGCGATCATCGGAGAAATGGCAGACATCGCCCCTCAAAGCAGCGCCCGGATCGGCATCGGTCAAGCCGCTGGCGAGCGTCATCGAGCTCGGTGCGAACGAGGCGAGCAGCTTCGGGCTCGCCCGACCGCTGCCGATCTCGCCGCCGGAACCCGATTGAAAATATCGGTCCAGCATCGGGCCCGCGGTCGCCCCGAGGGGCGCCTTCGACGAAAAACCGTAGATGACGGGCACATCCTTGAAGATGAGACGCATGCGATCGCGATTGCTCTCGCCATGGCGCTCGCTCAACATCTGCGACATTCGTTCCGCATCGGCCGACGAATAACCGGAACGAATGAGACTTCGCGCGATTTCGCCGGACGCGCTCCTGACCGGTTGCGCCTGCAGGGTGTTGCAGCCGAACAGATAGACTTCCTTCAGCTGCGAAAACAATCCGGGACACGAGTCGCTGCACGAGGCGCGTTCCAGCTCGTCGGTGGGCAGAGACTCGCGTGCGCCCAGCCGGTCCGAATAAAACTCGGTGCCGTCGTCGAAATGACCGGAAATGAGAAGAACGTCACAACGCACGTCCTTGCGGCAGGCCGACGCCAGCCAGTCGGGGCGGCCGCGCTCCACCAGCTCGACGAACTGAAAATCGTCCTCGGGAAGGCTCCGGCGAAAGGTTTCCTTCTCGTCGGGCGAATTGACCGTGATCGTGCAGACCGTCTTCTTATCGGCGTGCGCATCGTGGGTCCAGGCGACGGTCAGCAGAGCAGCAAGCAGGAAGAACTTCGTGGAAGCAGACATGGGACCAGCCGGTAACGCGAAAAACGGGCGTTAGTATCGCACGGCGGTCGTGCCTATGAAAAGACTCGATCGAGTCGACGGGCGCGAGCGCTTCCCGCCCAGGGGCAACGCCTTGCAGGCTAGAGCTGAGGAGGATCCATTTCCGCCTGGAGCTGGCGGATGAGCACGTCGATTACATCCTTGCCGTTCGACGACCTTAACCGGCTTTGACGGAGCGTCTGCACGAGCTCCGGCGTGGCGATGGCACGGTAGTCCGAGCGGATCAGGATGCCGGCGATCGCCACCTGGACGCTGGGGGACTCGGCGACGGGAAATAAGCGGGTCAGCTCCTCGAGACTCTGAGGATCGGACAGATGCTGGCTGGCGAGCGCATCGAGGGCGCGAGCCTGCGCCCTGGAATCGTTCATCCGCGCGATGTCCGAGGTGATCACCCGAAGCTCCTGCACGTCGGTGATCGGGCGGTGACCCAGATAGACTTGCGCAATCTGAACGTCGTCGTCATTGGGGCTCGACAATGCCAACAGGACTTGCGCCCGGGCCTCCGCGTTGCCCATGCAGGCCAGGACCGCCGCGCGCGCCACGTTGCTGGCGTGGGCGGAAGAAGGTTGCTGGCCATGGATCTCCGGGTCCAGGTCGCGGTCCTTGTTCAGTGTGCAGGCGAGGTCCACGTCGGCGGAGTTCAGGCTGCTTCGTGCCAGTTGCTGGCCGATCATCCGTGCGAGCTCCGCGCGCCTTTCCCCAGGGGAGAGCCAGCCCAGACTGCCGGCGACGGCGATCATGCGTGCGCGCACCGCAAGCTGGTCGGCGTCGCGGGCAAAGCCAAGATACCGGGATCGGGCCTCCTGATCACGGGCGATGGCGTCGAGCGCGCTGGCAACGGCAGGCGAGCGGCGCTCGGTCTCGCCCAGAGATGCCGTATATCTCTCGATGCGGTCGAGGTACATGCGGACCTCGGCCATCTCGCGCCCCATCAGCTGATGGATGAAGGCGACCTTCTGCGCCGCCGGCAGGTCTTCGTCGGAGAACTGGCACACGTCGCGCCGAACAGCGGCGAGCGGGTCCGAATCGCTCAAGCCGCTCGCAGCGGCCATCGAGCTGGCGGCAAAATGAGAGCGCAAGCCGCCGCTGGCGCGGCCGCTGCCGATCTCGCCGCTCCCGCCCGATCGCAAGTAACCGTTCAGCATCGAGGCCGCAACCGGTCCGACGGGCGCCTTCGCCGAAAAGCCGTAGATCAGCGGCACGTCCTTGAAGATGAGGCGCATGCGATCGCGACTGCTTTCGCCGTGACGCGCACTCAAGGCGCGTGAGAGTCGCTCGGCATCTGCGCGCGAATATCCGGAGCGGACCAGGCTGCGTTCGATTTCCGCCGATGTGCGCTTGAGTGCTTCGGGATTCAACGTATTGCAGCCGAAGAGGTAGACCTCCTTGAGCTGTGAAAACAATCCCGAGCACGACCGACTGCACGAGGCGCGCTCCAGTTCGTCCGCGGGCAGAAACTCGTGCGCTCCCAATTGATCGGAATAAAATTCGTTGTAGCCATCATAATGGCCCGAGACCACGAGAACGTCGCAGCGAACGCCCTGGCGGCACGCCGAAGCGAGCCAATCCGGCCGTCCCCGCTCGACCAGCTCGACGAACTGGAATTTGTCCGGCGGCAGGCTCCGTCGAAATGCTTCCTTCTCGTCCGAAGAATTGACGGTGATGCTGCATACGGTCTTCTTCTCGGCGCGGGCGTCGTGCACGCCGACCACGACCAGCAATGAGACCATCCATAGAAGTCGCTGTGGGCGCATGGTACGAATGGAGATCGCGAGACGGTTGATGTTGTTCGAAGAGCAGGCGCGCTAATTTTATGGCGTTCGCCGTGTGCAGTCGTTCAGACGAATTCCCGATTTCCTGTCGGTCTGCGGTCAAACGGGGGTAGGACTTCGCCCGATGCGCCGTTCATGACAGGCTTCGACGGGCTCAGGGCGAACGGCAACGACTCGCCAAGTCGACGCACCGGCGCGATAATCTGATCGCTCGCGACCATGGAGACGCAAACGAATGGCCAAGCCGCCGATCCGGGCGACCGCGAGCGGTCGGCAGCAGGCATACGCGAGCGCACCGAGACGCTCTATCGCGCCGAGTCGCGCCGCGTCTTCGCGACGCTGATCCGTCTTCTCGGCGATTTCGACCTCGCGGAGGAAGCGCTGCACGACGCGTTTCGCGCCGCGCTCGAGCAGTGGCCACGCGAGGGCATGCCTCAAAATCCGCGGGCGTGGCTCGTTTCGGCCGGGCGCTTCAAGGCGATCGACGGCATCCGCAGGCGCGCACGGTTCGACTCGGTCGAGGATGTCGCCGAGCAGGTCGAAGCGGTTGCCGACGAGACCGCCGCGCCCTGGGACGCCGAGAGCATCGAGGACGATCGGCTGCGCCTCGTATTCACCTGCTGCCACCCGGCGCTCGCACCGGACGCGCAGATTGCGCTCACGCTGCGCGAGGTGTGCGGTCTCACCACCGAAGAGATCGCGCACGCGTTCCTCAGCGCTGCGCCGACGCTCGCCCAGCGCATCGTTCGGGCGAAGGCGAAGATTCGCGATGCACGCATCCCCTACCAGGTGCCTGCACCCGAAGAACTGCCGGAGCGGCTGGAAAGCGTGCTGCGGGTGATCTACCTCGTGTTCAACGAAGGCTACTCGGCGTCTTCAGGCGACTCGCTCACCCGGCTCGATCTGTCCGGCGAGGCGATTCGCCTGGGACGGCTGCTGATCGAATTGCTGCCCGAGCCCGAGGCCATCGGGTTGCTCGCACTGATGCTGCTCCACGAATCGAGGCGCACGGCGCGCGCATCACCGGCCGGTGAGCTCATTCTGCTCGCCGACCAGGATCGCTCGCGGTGGAACCGCGAGCAGATCGCGGAAGGGTCGGCGCTGGTGGAACGAGCGCTGGCCTCGCGTCGCGCCGGCCCCTACGCGATCCAGGCCGCGATTGCCGCAGTCCACGCCAATGCCCCAAGTGCGGAGGCCACGGACTGGAGCGAGATCGTCGGGCTCTACGACGTCCTGCTGCGCGTCGACCCGTCGCCGGTGATCGAGCTCAATCGCGCGGTGGCGGTGGCGATGCGCGATGGACCGTCCGCCGGCCTGGCGCTGATCGATGCGATCCTTGCGCGCGGCGACCTTCAGGACTACCGCCTTGCCCACGCGGCGCAGGCGGACATGTATCGCCGGCTGGACCGGACCGAACAGGCCCGGGACGCCTACGCGCGCGCCCTCGCCTTGACCCGGCAGGAACCCGAGCGGCGGTTCCTGGAACGCCGGCTGGCCGAGCTCCACTAAGGAACCCCAGGCTGTCGATTTAGCGCTCCCCCGTTCGACTAGGTAATGAAGGGCCGGCTTTTCGGGCCCACCAGAATGCGGGAGCTGCGAAATGAACCGTTTAGCGATGTTGCGTCGATTGGCACAGGAGCTCGGCCCCTACCTTATGCTGGAAATCCTGTTGCCGGGTGGAACCCTGCTGGCGCTGCTGCTATACCTGTACCGGCGCAAAGGACCCGAGCTCGGGAGTATCGTGTTGCGGATCGCACTTGCCGTCCGGATCACCCTTGCTAGCCTGCTCCAACAAGCGATCCCCGTGCCGCGATCGTATTACTTCCGGCCCCTCCGGGCCCCGTCACAACCCGTCGCGATCTCGAGCCTGGGTCTCCCCCGCCGTCTATACATCTACATCGAGGGACGTGCATGAAAACGGACTCTGAAGCGCGTAGTGAATGGTACCCGTCCCCCCAGCGGACGTTCGATGGGTTCAACGATGGGGGTTTGATCGGAACGTCGGCAGTGGCAGACGCTGCCGGGTCGCGGCGCCGTTCGCAAGCGGAGAAGCAGCCTTGTCGCACGCTGCGCGCCGCACGCCGGTATGCCGCTTCGCCGGCGCGCGTCTTCGACGCGTGGCTCGATCCCGCGGTCGCCCGCCAATGGCTGTTTGCGACGGCCTCGCATCCGCTGGCGTACATCGAGATCGACGCAAGGGTAAAAGGCTCGTTCTGCTTCGTGGATCGGCAGGACGCGGTGGATGGTACCCGGTACACCGGCGAATATCTCGAGATCACGCCGCCGCAGCGTCTGGTCTTCACGCTCTCCGTGGCAAAACACGTCGAGACCCGCGTCACCGTCGTGATCGCACCACTCGCGAAGGGTTGCAGGCTGACGCTGCTCCACGAAAACGTGCCGCGCGACCACGCCGGCCCCATGCACGGGCGCTGGACCGGAATC
>VBCL01000151.1 GCA_005888865.1 Betaproteobacteria bacterium
TGCCGGCCGTCTTGATTTCGGCACGGAAACGACGCAGTTGAGAGGGACCGTAACTACTGCGAGAACCGCAGCCAGGATTATGAGTGCCGTGCGCCATCCGAACTCGACGGTTAATTTTCCGGCGAGAGGAGCAAAAATTAGGCTCGCGAATGCACCCGCGAACGAGATGGCCGTGATCGCCTCGCGTTGGCGTCTCTGAAACCACCTCGTCGCAACCACAAACACCGAGTTGTAGAGAACCGCTGCCATCGCCAGTCCGATACCGGCGAAGACGAGGTACAGCTGGACCAAGGTTTCAACCTGCGACCAGGCGACGACAAGCAACGCACCAAGGGCCGCGCCGCTAGCTAAGAGAATGCGTGGGCTGTATGTATCGAGAGCTATCCCTGCGGGCACGCCAGCGATGGCCCAAACCCCGAGCGCGACCGAGAAGGCGCCGGTGAGCTCCAGGCGCGAGAAACCCAGCTCGCGCTCCATCGGGATGAGCACGACCCCAAAGGAGTACGTCAGCACTCCGTACGAGACGGTGACCGAGACAGCGAGTACTCCCACGATCAGCCAGCCGTGTCGAGAATCCCTTCCGCGCTCATACATTTCGTCTTCTGGGCGCTGAATTGCCTTACGCACCAGTCGGTTTCCCTGCGCGCACCAGTTTCGACGAGCGATCGGGGCCCATCAGCAACACCTGTAGCCGGTTGATGTCCCGGATCAACAGACGCGGCCGTCGTCGGTCTCGCCGACCTCGAGGACACGGTTCACGGGTACGCCATCTGGCGGCCTTCTAGACGTGCCGGCGAGGACCAGCGTTCATCGAGTTGACAGGGCGGCCGCGATGAATCGGCGCAAAGGAGGAGCGACCTCCGGATACGCCATTTCGTCATGGCCTAGCTCGGACACGTAGACGAGCCCGTCCGTGAGCTGAAGCGAGGCTAGAGGGTAACCTGGATTGCGGTGGGGCGACGCATCGGCGACGAAGGTTCTCGTCACGATCACGTCGGTTTCGGTCACTGATGCGCCGACAGCCAGCGCGAAAGCTGCGTGCCACCGCCCCTTCAAGCGCCCGCCATACCTGGCAATCAGTGCGCTGTAGTACCTAATCAGATGATCGTCGTCGAGCTTCAGGTCGGAACCGAGGATCCGACGGACCATCGCGCCTGGCTGGAGCTCGTCGGCGACTCGCTCCAGGTACAGAGCGAAATCGATCGCGAGCACAGGCCTATTGGCGTATGCCGAGTAAACACGTGCCTTCTCGCGGGCGTTCTGACGCGGATCCGCTGATCGCTCTTCGACCATCGGTATAACGGGCATGACTTCGGACAAGCGTCGAACGTTGACATCCAAACCTTTCAGAGCTAATTCGACTTGATGTGCCTTTCCCGGATTGATCGTCCCGATTACCAGCTCGGCCGTCGCCGCGGTGTTGATCGAATCGCCTACATGGATCTCGCCTTCGGTGAGCAGGTCGGCGCGCAGGCCCCCCCGACCGACCATCGGCCTGACCAGTGGCTTTGCAAGGAGGTCGGCCAGATACTGGCACGGATTGCAGAGTCTGGTCCCCGCGCAAAGCACATCGCCGATGAAGAACCGACGGCCGACGAGCTGGTTCAGGTCTATGCCGCTGGTCGTGACGTTGCGACGCGTTTCTCCCGGCTCTAGGGCGATTCCAAATTCGCGCCGAAGCTCATCGATCGCCTCCTGCGCGACGAGCGTGATGTCGCGGCTGACCCGGCGGTCACTTGAAAAATGACCGATGCCTCGGGCGTATCGGTCATCGGCCAACCCAACACCAGGGCGCACGGCTACCGACCTCAGTGGCTCCATAGATAAACCAGCAGCCCGCGCCATGTGGAGATGCTCGACGGTGCCCCGCATTTTGTTCAATTCACATCGCTCGCCAGTGCGGCTGCAGCCTGCTCAACCGCTGTCGCGCGGCGTTCCAACATTGCCGCGCTCGCTTCCATGTATGCGCTGAGCACCTCCGTCGGCGCTGAAGCTGGCGTACCCGATGCAAATGGTGGCGATGGGGCATATTCGAGATACAGCTGAATCCTCTCCGCCAACGGCTGTCCTCCAAGCTCGGCGGCGACATAGAGGCCGAAGTCGATGCCGGCGGTGACCCCACCGCCGGTGATGCGGTTGCGGTCTACGGAAACTCGTTCGCGGACTGGGATTGCTCCGAACCGGCTCAGAAATTGCAACGACGCCCAGTGCGTTGTTGCCTTGTAGCCCCGGAGCAAGCCTGCTGCGCCGAGCACAAGCGCGCCCGAGCAAACCGAAGTCACGTAACGCGCGGTGGCAGCCTGTTGTCTAACGAAAGCCAGGGTCTCGCCGTCGAGCATCACCTCATTGACACCCGGCCCGCCTGGCACGCAGATCAAGTCGAGCGAGGGGCAGTCGGCGTACGAAGTTGTGGGCTGGATGATGAATCCGGTATCGCTCCGGATGGGCTCGAGTGTCCTTGCGACGATATGGACGTTGATCCTAGGGAGCCGAGCCAGGGTCTCAAACGGCCCAGTTAGATCAAGCTGAGTGAGGTTGGGAAAACCTAAGAACCCGACATGGAACTCCACGGCGCCCGTCGAGGTAGTTGATCCCGGGGCAGCGACTAGATCTCGCATCATTCATTTGACGATCCTCCGAATTGGCCCGCTCGGCAACGTCTTCTGGCTCGAGGATCTCAGCCGGCGAACGCCTTCCCAGGTGTCACACCCAGTGGCACGTCGTCGCTGGCTCCCCTCTTACAGCTGCGGCACAGCGCCGGACTCGGCCCTTCGGGCCCCACCGGCTTCACATCACTCCGAGAGGGATACGCGGTTGTAAACGAGAAGTATTAGACATCTGAACCGCACCGAAACGCAAGTGGCATCCGTTATGGGTCGTCAACGAGTTATCCATACTCCAGATACGCAGTTGTCTTGTTGCCCGACCATGCGAGATCAATGCGCCAGCATCCGGGTTCTGGGACGTCCACGATCGACGGATATATCTCTCCCGGGCCGGAATTTGCCGGAAAGGACCTGCTAAACGCTGGTCCGTCCGATCCCGACAACGATCCAGCAATGGATAGCGACGAGCCGTTGCGTGGCAGCCGGACCACCCACAGGATCTTGTTCGAAGGGCTTGTCCGATGGCCAGCGCGTAGCGGATAGCCGAAAATGAACCCGGCAGCAGTCTCGGGAATGGCTAAGACAAATGGCACCCCGTTCGGATTGTTGTGCGCGCCTGACTCAACCAGCCACGCGGGCTGTACTCTATCGTAGGCAAGCGTAGCCCCACAGCCGCCTGGAACCTCCGAAGGGCCGGACGCAGGGCTCTGGGCAACCGCTTCCGGTGACTGCCGCAAAGCTCCACCCGATGCGCCAGAACAGGCGAGACTCAAGAGCACGCTGGCCAGTAGGATGGAAAACCACCTGGCAAGCGGCCAGCAGTAATTCATTTCGTCGGCTGTACCGACTTAGGCCGTAGCCCTACATGATGGAGCGGTCTGCGACATTCGACCGATTTACGCTGGGCGGTCGGCCCGGGTTCCATCCGCGGACGCGCGCCTGACCACGAATCCCCCGCCGAGGTGACGCGACCGGCCCTTGAGCGGCTGCGTGAGGCTGAACCAATTACTAGAGTCGTCACGCAGGAGCGCCTCGGGCCGCGCGGGCGATCGGCTGGTGGCCGCAGGAACGCGAATCCTTTCGCCGTAAGTTCTTCATGAGCGTTGGGCAACCTCGTCGAACGGGCCATCATCAATCGGCAATTGAAGGAAATGTAAAACGTGACGCGGCGTCAGGTTCAACTGGCAATAGGCTTCGACGAGCAAGCGGTCTTGGACCGGCCAGGCCGCGGTCGACGGGAGGAGCGCGTGCTATCGCGACGCCTGGGGAAGCAACTCATCCCGATGAGGATGGTCGGACGGTCAACTTCGACTGGCCGTTCGCGAGGATCGATTACATCCTTGTCCGAGAAGCCCGCATGGTGAGTTGCGAGAGATGGCTGGATTCGCCCGTTCAGGAGGTGGGCGAGCGACCACTTTAAAGATGGTCGCGGACTTAGCGCCTGAGCAGGGGTTAGCGCGACGAGGTCGCGGTGCCGGCCGCAGACGTCGCGTCACACATCCCTGCAGGATGACTGGAGAACGCCCTTGTGCGTCGGTCAGCGGGAACGCACCAGCAAACCCACGGTGGCGTCGCTTAAGGCATGCGGAATCGGGCTTGATGTTGAACTTCGGCGAGCCAGTCGGCGAAGGGGAAGCCGGCGGCGACTGCGTCGCGTGCAGCCTTCTCAAGGTCGTATTCAACGCGCCTGACTTCGGCGCTCGATCCGTCGATCAATAGATACGACACTCGAGGGTCTCCATCGTATGGCAGGCCGCCGCTGCCGCTGTTGGCCACGATGAGATCGCCGAGATGCCTCACGTAAGGGCGGTGAATATGCCCATAGACAGCCAGGTCTCCGCCCAAGCTGCCATAGACCTGGCGCAATTCGGCATCTCGCGCATCTGGCATAGGCGCGCGCCAGAGGTCGTCAGGTGCGGCGTGAACCAATGTCATTCGATGACTCTGCCAATGCGTCGGCAATGCCCTAAGCCATGTGACGTGGTCCAGTGAGAGGCGCTCAAAAGCCCAAGGCGCCAGAACGTCGAACAGTATCTTGAGCCACGGCTTCAGCTTCGGCGCGCCGGCTTCCTGTTCGGCCCGCGCGGACGTGTCGAAAAGCATCTCGTCGGTATTGCCGATCACCCCAGCCCAGCCGGCGTCACGGATGAAGTCGAGTACTTCTGCAGGTCGTGGGCCAATCGCGGCAAGGTCGCCGCCATGGACGATGAGGTCTGGGCTCGCGCGCTTCAGTTCCAGAGAAATGGCCTGCAGGGCAACTAGGTTGCCGTGAACGTCCGAAACAACCGCTACCCGCACGATCGGCGCACCTTCTGTCGATCCCGTCCAAGGTAAGGTTTGCGCCAGATCGCCTCCCACTGAGACCACTGTCCGCAGCGGGTAGGCTGCCGCCAAGTCGTCGACAATCGCAGCGGCAGAAGCGCCTCGTAACCCAGGAACAGGTCGGCGAGTTCAGCGCGGGCGAAGAAATGGATGTCTAGCCCAGCCTTCGGCCCGGCCAGATACCGGACGGTGTAGCCGCCCTTGGGACTCCGTTCGATGATCTCGTGCTCAAACTCGAGATCGGTCGAGTCCGCATTGACACGTATGCAGAACAGACCACCGGGTTGCAGTTGTGTCTGCGCGTCATGTATCAGCTTCTGCGCGCGGCTCTCATCGCCGTGCTGGAACACCTGGATGCCTATCACGATCGGATATCCGGCTCTGGTGGGGAGTGAGTCAAGCGACCCAACGATCAGGCGATCACGGCGGTCAGGCAGGCGGGCGGCCAGCTGCTCGATTGCCAGCTCGGAGATGTCGATACCAACCAAGTCAAGGCCTCCCGCAACCAGCGGAACGTAATTACGGCCATTCCCGCATCCGACGTAAAGGCCCCGGGCGCCAATGAGTTGCAGCGTGCGTGCTGCCTCCAGGATGTCGTTCACGAATGCTATCGGCGGTTCGTTGTCGTAGCGACCCCGAGCGTACTCGGCGTTCCAGGCCCGGACAACCTTCTGCGGGTCGTCTGTTGATTCATTCACGCTGTCAATCGACCTCAGTTCGACGTTCAAGGCGCCTATCGGCCGCGTCCCGTGTGCGATGCAGCCGTCGGGGCGAATTGATCATTCGGCGCCGAAAGCGACGGACAAGGACCTCTTCCATATCCCACGGTCGTCACGGACCATCACCCAAGCCTGCGTCGCCCATCCTGATAGCGGCAACTCACGCTGCAGCGTCGAGATTAGCCACGTCCTGTCTTCTCCGGGAGCAGTGGTAGCAACAGTTAGGTGGGGTACGACTGCGGAGTAGGCACCGCGATATGGCAGCAGCCCGCATTGTTCGCTGACCAAATCGGTTAGCTGAACGAACCGCGATGATGGTTGCGGAGCTAAATAGACTGTCCCGTCTTCAAACTGTCGCACTTCGGTCAGCGAGTACTCAAAGCTGTCGACGCTTGCAAGCAGGTCAAGGAGTGCCTCGAGCGTGGGGCTTCGATCTGGCAGAAAGGGAAACATGATGGTGACATGGGCTGGCATGCCGAGGACGGCCGTCGGGTCAAATCGGCGACGGTGCTGCTCAATCGCGGCGGTCAGCCTGAATGCGGGTACAAGCAGAACGGTCTGATCGAGCGTACTGTGGCTCACCATCGCAATCTCAGCCATCCGCCCGCACTCAACGAGTCTGACTCGACATTCAGTCGATCAATGGAACGTTTGAAGTAAGAACTTCGCAGCCATCAGTTGTCACGAGAACGTTGTCTTCGATGCGAATGCCCCCGAACGACACCATTCGCGCGGCCCGGTCCCAATTGACATCGCGCCTATGCCGCTCCCGAAAGTCTTGGTCGCCGAGGAGGGCTGGGACGACATAAAAACCGGGCTCGATCGTCATTGTGTAACCGGGGAGCAGAGGCAGATCGACGCGCAAGCGCGGGAACTCATTTGTGTTCGACACACGTCCGGGTAGCAAGCCACCTGCGTCGCGAATTCCGAGACCGACCATGTGACCGATACCGTGTGGAAAGAAAATGTGCACGGCGCCGCTGTCGACGAGGCTTTCGGGTTCGCCAAACAACAGCCCGAAGCTGACCAGGCCCTCGGCAAGCACCAATGACGCTGCTCGGTGCACGTCTCGCCATTCAGTACCCGGGCGGCAACTCAAGGTGGCGACGCGGTTGGCTTCGCGCACGATCGCATGCAACTCGGCCTGCTCCGGATTGAAGGTCCCCGATGCTGGATAGGTGCGTGTGATGTCGCTCGCGTACCCGCGGATTTCGGCGCCGGCGTCGATGAGGACTAGGTCGCCCTCTTGAAACCGCCGCGTGCTGGGCGGAAAGTGGAGTACCGCCGAGTTTGGGCCGCCACCGACGATCGTGTCGAAGGCGAGGAAGTCGGCTCCTTGCCGGTAAAACTCGGCTTCGAGCTCGATCTGCAACTCACGCTCTGTTCGGCCTGGCTGAATCGAACTCCTTACCGCGGCAAAGCCGACACACGTCACCAGTTCGGCCTGTCGCATTCTGGCCAACCCGACCTCGTCTTTTCGTCGCCGGATCTCGTTCAGCGCCTCGCGGACGAATGTTTCAAGAATCGGATCGGACACGATTTCGTCGAGTCCGTCGCCGAGGCATGCCGTCTTCCTGCCTTGGCGTGCTGCAAGCCAGCTCCCAAACGCGTCGACCGAAGCCTCCTCTAAATCGGTAGGTGACCCGCCTTCCCACAATCGTTCCTCGCGGGTAGTCGGGGCCACAAAGTCCATCCAGCCAGTCAGCGGATCGAAGGCGAGGATGCCGCCTGGCCCCTCTCTATCGGTCAGATAAAGGTATTCAGAATGCGCTCGAAACGGATAAGTTCGATCCCCGCGCCCTGGTATCGAGATGCGTTTGCCGAACCCGATGAGGATGACCTCGTCGCGAAGGCTCCAAGCCTCGGCAGCGGCGCGGCGACGTCGCTCCAGCTGTTCGGCCAGGGCTGATTCAAGCCCCGGCATCGTCAAGGTCATCCCTCTCGTCGGGCGCACGCTGCAGTCGAGGCATCCCTCGGGCTGCATCTCGAAGTGACGTCATTCCACTGTTGCTAGGTGTCATGCGAGTCGGACTCGGCTTGGCGGGGACCCGATAGTGGTACCAGCTGAGGACCAGCCGGACGACCTAGTCAGTATGCCCTGGGCTGCGCGGACTGCGCACATGACGCCTCGTAAGGTTTTACGGGACCGCGACTCGACCTTGGCGTCCAGCAGCGGGTCGGCAACATCCCGACATGTCGGCTGAGGACTTGCGGTTGCTCCAGACTCAGATCGAAACTATTCGTGGCGATTCAGGTTTTGATTACGTCGTCGGTGGCGCGAGACCGCATGCCGACCGCGATAGGGAGCGCCGGTACATCGAGACAATGGCCGAAGGAGGCGCTACTTATGGCCGACAAGAGTTTGTGGCGAACCGAATGAGCCAGAACGGCGTATCTGACCAGATGGCGCCCGGCTTCCGACCAGCGATCGTATGCCGGAGACGTGTACCAACACACTCCGTGCCGCGGCTTTCGCCCAGGTGGCGCTGACACTGACATCTGTCACGACTCGTGAGCCCCGATTGCGACAACGAGACTTGCTCTGTAAGGATCTCTCGGCTATGAGAGCTGGAGCCGCCATTGCTCGATCTCCGAAAGGACGCGGTCCCGACAATGGAAGCTTATGGCCGACAAGAGTTTGTGGCGAACCGAATGAGCCAGAACGGCGTATCTGATCAGATGGCGCCCGGCTTCCGACCAGCGATAACACACACCGTGCCGCGGCTTGTCGCCCAGGTCGCGCTGACACTGATATCTGTCACGACTCTGTGTGGCTGCTCTCCAGCGTCCAACTCGCGCTGGCGCGAGTCTCCGCATGTGCAGATGGAGGCGGCGCCGGATCTCGCCGTCCTGAGCGCGTCCAACCGATTACAGCGGTTTTCCATTGCATCTCATGTCGACAAGTGGAAGGCGGAGCTAGGCGGAGGCATGCAATCTTTCTTCACCGCGCACCTGCTGGCCCCGGCCCACGACTCCAGGCAAGTCGTCGTCCTGGTTCGGGGAGTCAATAGCGACGTCACCCTGGTCGATTGGGCGAGCGGAAGAGTCCTGCAACGCCGGCACCTGCCGGGGGGCCTTGCTTATCGCGGACTTGACGTGGGGAGAGTAAGTGGACGGATCTACGTGTTCGCGAATCGCGAGGTGGGGCCAGACCGCGGCCCGGACAAGGGTCCGCCGTCAGACGCGGTGGTAGTCGTACTAGGTCCAGGCTTGACAACAGTCTCCGAGTCCCAGACCGTGCGCCGAAGCGCCGGCTTCAACTGGCTGGTGTATCGCGGTGGCCTTGACTCGTCCGAAAGACACCTGCTGCTCAGCTACCACGGGCCAGACACCACCGGCGTCGACGTCATCGACGTCACGGACGCCGGGTTGCTCAAAAACGCTTGCCCGGATCCCAATCGCGCCTGTGTGCAATCGCATGGCGGTTTCGTCTCTGACGGCTCTTCCATCTTCTTCACCACAGGCTCGTCGCTGATGATCGAGACGGACGAGTCCGGTCGGCTGATCAAGATGATGGACACGGGCATCGAGAACGAACACCTGATGGAGGTCGCCACCGATGGATACGGCCTCCAGTTGCTGATTCCGGGATCTTGTCTGTACAGCGGCGGATTGTTTGAATTTGATGTCGGGCTAGAGAAGACGACCGTCATTGCCAAGCAGCGCTCGACCGTGTGTGGGGAGCGAGCAATCGGTCTGCCCGGCAGCGTCATTGCTGTCGTCGGCCCAGACATACTCCTGGTTGACCGACAGAGCGGAGCTGCGAAATATCGTCAGGCTCACATGGAGAACGCGGCGGTGGACGTATTAGTGCTCACACAGGTTGCTGGTTAGTCGCCGAACAGATGCCTCACGCTGGATCAGATTCGCTGGGTCGTTTGCAAGCGAGCGTGAGCAATTTCGTGATAGCGCGCAGCTCGAGCTGCGGTTTAGGTTGCCATTACGGATTTGGTTCGGCGTGATCCGCGATCGACCAGTATGGGCGGGGACCCGACACCTCTCAGGGGTCTCCGCCTATCCTCCCTCATGGCCGCTCGCATTAATGGGCTGCGACGTGCCTGATCTGCGGCTGCGACGAACCTGGCCGCCCCAGGCGGGTCATTCAACGGCGTGATCGCGCATTGGCGATCACCTGATCGATCACCTTTGCCAGGTCGAGGCCCGTGTGGTTGGACCGGCCCCCGACCTCTGGCGCGGGCGCGCGGTGACGTTGGCCTCGGATTGGGCGCCGTTCACGGAGCAAGACCTCGACGAGCCAACGGCGCAAATCAAACGCATCGCGCAGGTATTTGCGATGCGACTCTTCGCCACCCGTGAGCAATGGGATGCTCCAGCTGGAAACGAGTGGACGGTGCGCGAGATAGCCGAACATGTGACCGAAGCGACCACAACGTAAGCCGCTCGGCTTGAGGCGCTCGATCGACACAACGAAAACGGCTAACGTCAAAGCCGAATTGCGCCGGAGCGCCGTGCTGGCCAAGACGGACGCCATTGCGATCTACGACGTGACGTGCGATACGCCACGGTCGGGCTTCACTGCCTTCGAGGACGCGCCGGTCATCGAGTTCGTGATCCCTACCAAAGGGTTGTTCGTCGTCGACACGCTGGGACGCGAGAACGTCGCGGACGTCGGGAGTGCTGTGGTGCTCGGCGCGCAGCAGGAATACCGCGTCCGGCATCCCGCGACACACGGCGACGCATGCACGGTGATCATCGGACAGGACGCGCTGATGGAGGAGGCGCTCGGATCCGTCGCGGGATCCACGCGACGTCTGACAACAAGGCAGCTCCTCGGCGCCGCGGTGTTCACAAGCGCGCTTCGCGCATCGGCATGGGACGATCTCGAGGCCGAAGAGATCGGGCTGCTGCTTCTCAATGCCGCTGCCGCCACGTCGGTAGAGAGAGCGGCGGGTTCATCCGGCGCACTAGCGAGGCGAGCTGCCCGAATCGAGGGGGTGCGGGCCTTGATTGCCAGCTCGCCGACAATTCAATGGCGTCTGCCGACACTCGCGCGCAGCGTCGGATGCTCGCCGTTTCACCTGGTTCGCGAATTTCGGGCGGCGACGGGCCAGACGATCGGTGGATACGTTTGCCGGCTTCGACTTGCCCAGGCGTTGGACCGGCTGGCGGCCGGCGAAGACAACCTCGCCACGCTCGCGCTCGAAACCGGGTTCGCTCATCACAGTCATCTCACGGCTCGCTTCCGCCGAACGTTCGGCATGACGCCGAGCGCGCTGCGCGGCGGGCTGACGAGGGAGCGAATGACGACGCTGAGACGAGTTCTCGAACCGACCGCGGGCTAGATGCGGGTAGCTGCGATCGCCGATATCCATGGCAACCTGCCCGCTCTGGAAGCGGTTCTCGACGAAATACGCAGCGAGAAGCCGGACCTCATCGTCTCGTGTGGCGACGTGGCGTCAGGGCCCATGCCGGCAGAGACGATCGGGGTCTTGATGACACTGGAGAACGCGCGGTTCGTGCGAGGTAACGCCGACCGCGAGCTGATCGTCGAGTTTGATGGCAAGCCTGCTCAACCGTCCGATGTGTTTGGAGGCTGGTGCGCGAAACAGCTCACAAATCAACAGCGTGATTTCCTGGCTTCGTTCGAGGAAATGGTCGCAGTGGATGATGTCGAGGGCATCGGCCGCGCGATCTTCTGCCACGCAACGCCGCGTAACGACACCGACGTCATGACGCGTGAGACGGGTGACGACGATATGCGCTACCACCTGGCCGGAGTCGGCGCCGCAATGGTCGCGTGCGGCCACACGCACATGCAGTTCGAGCGCACGCTGGACGGCGTGCGGGTCGTCAACCTCGGCAGCGTGGGAATGACCTATGGTGAGCCGGGCGCTTACTGGGCCTGGTTAGGTCCCGGAGTTGCCTTGAGGCGAACCGAATACGACCTGCCCGCGGCAGCGCGGCGTATCAAAGCCAAAAATTGGCCGCAGGCGGCCGATTTTGCGGAAAACAACGTGATCCGTCGACCATCCGTGGAAGAAGCGATGACATTCATGCGCGACATGGAAGCGCAGCAACGGGCGGCTCGAATGCCGTGAATCCCCAGCGCCGTGGAAGCGCCTCACGTCAGCCGGCCAGGCGTGACCCGGCGGCCAGCTCGCGTAGTCGCTCGGTCACCTCGTCGGCGTAAGGGATCGATGCGTACGCTCCCTCGCGCATGAGGGCGCGGACCGAAGCCGCGAGCGCCCCGTGGAGCGCCCGCGCGTCGAGGGCGCCGACATGGGACTCCTCGAGCGCAGCGAGTGTTTCCGCCGGAAGATCCTCATAACCGCGCGCCTCAACGGCCGGAAGGCCGCGGTTGAGGCATGCGAGGGTGAGGGCGTGATCTCGCGTTGCAGCGACATAGGGCTCAGCCTGCCAAAACCGCCCGCGTTCGACGCATGCACGCGCGTGAAGGGCATAAACCACGCCCCATCCGAAAACGTCTTCCGCGACCACCGGCGTCGGAATGAACATCATCGCCGGCGGGGCCGCCGTCGAATCTCGTCCCCGACCCAGCCTGCCCGTATCGCCGAACAGCAACTGGAAGCGCGGGCCGCCGACGCGAAATAGCGCAGCCGATGTCATCGAGAGATCAAACTGCAGGGCGCCACGCAACAAGAAAACGCGGTAGATCGTCGCGGTGCGCTCGAGATCGACCAGTCGAATCGCGTCGAGCTCACCAATAATTGCCGTCGTCCAGTCAGCGAGCACATCAGCGACGGTCGCATCGTCGCGCACGGCAAACGTCAGGTCGAGGTCCGAAAACGGGTCGCCTCCGCCCTGGGCCAGGGAGCCGACGATCGCGCCCGCGACCACGCGTGAGTCGTCCATCGCAATTCCGAGTACCCGATCGCGAACCGCCTCGCGCTCTCGAACCGTGAACACGATCGGGCGTCTACGCCGACGCGCCGGCGGTTCCGGTCGTGCGGAGCATGCCAACATCTTGGCGTGACGTCGGCGGAAATGCTTGAGCAAAAATGTGACAGGCTGAGGGCGCTCCGCCGCAGCCAGGATCGCGGCTTTGTTTAGGTCCCGGTCAGGGTCGACCTCGAACGGTGGACACCGCGCGGCGGCGCGGTCTCCATCACCTCGAGTGGTACACAGCACGCGACAATGTGGACGCTCAGCGTGTTTACGACACGATTGGGGCCCGGCGATTCATGTGGATCTGCAACGAGATCTCGACGCAAGGACAGGGTTGAACTAATAGCAAGAACCTGATATCGGCTAGTCCGAAACCGTTCCTACGATCGGTTAACGCAGCACCGATGGAGGCTTGGCTCTCGGCGGACTTACCAACCGGGTACGCGGTTCTTCGGCAAGCGACCGAATTGGATTTCGCATTTGTCGGTGCCGTTGAGGAAGCTGTCGGCGCCGACGCTGGGCATCCGTGGACGGTCGATCAACATCGGACCGTCGCCGACCGTGACGACGGCGTCCACCTCATCGCTACCATCGGCAACGAGGCGATCGGATTCGTGCTCCTTACCGATAAGTCGGGCCCGAGCGGAGACATCGAGCTCCGGCGC
>VBCL01000025.1:0-765 GCA_005888865.1 Betaproteobacteria bacterium
GAGCAAGGCCAAGTTCACCCTGATGAAACGTTTCTTCGAGACGATCGCGATCCGCGTCAAGCACGTCTACGACATCGCCAATCGCGACCTGGAGAGCTGGCTCAAGGCGGTTATGGCGCCGCTGGAAACCCAGGTTCGTGAGCACCACCTGCAGCTGCGCCGCCGCCTCGAAAGCGTCAAGCGCATCCACCGCGCCAGCGAAGAGCTCGAAGAGCGCCTGGCCGAGCTCGAGCAGTCCGACGCCGGCCTCAGGGCGCAGATTCACGCGCTCGCCCGCGAAGTCGCAGCGATCGACGCGGTGATCGATCAGCCGGAGTTGCTGCCGCTCGCAGCCAACGCGTAGGAAGGCGTGGCAGCGCTACTGCTGCCTACGCCTTCCGCTTAACTCTCCGAGCGCTCCGGAGCCTTCGCGGCCATCAGTCCTTCGTACTTCAGACGCAGTGCCGACTTGGTCTCGCCGTGTTCGGGATCGACGTGGATGCAATCGACCGGGCACACCTCCACGCATTGCGGCGCGTCGAAGTGCCCGACGCACTCCGTGCATTTTGGCGGGTCGATGACGTAGATCTCGACACCCTGCGAGATTGCGCCGTTTGGGCACTCGGGCTCGCAAACGTCGCAGTTGATGCATTCATCGTTGATGATCAGCGCCATGCGAACTATCCCGCTCGTCCCCGACGCGCCGGCGCACGGCCTGCGAATTTCGCCGCGAGCCGCGCAGCGACCGGTGGGCTCACGAAACTGCTGACATCGCCGCCCAGACTC